>JANPJH010000210.1:0-4768 GCA_031425415.1 Chamaesiphon sp. VAR_61_metabat_425
GATTAGGTTATCGATCTCAATCATCTCCAAACGCCAAACTCGCATCTCCCAACAACGTGAATTGGTAAGATAGAAGAAATGAGTCAAGTTAGAGAATCAAATCATGGAACGCGGTTTAATGTGGCTCCCATTATTGGGAATATTTACCTGGCTAGCGAGAGCGGGTTATAACGAATATCACAAGCTCGAAGCTTATCGACAGTGGGCAGTTGGATTCGATCGATGTAAGTATGATATTTATGCAGTGATGGGGCTAAAAGATCGGCAAATAAGTTGGGGCAAACCAACAAAATCGGCACCGAAAGATCTCCAAACTTTTAGTCTCGATCGAGTCAGTCAGATTCAACTAGTTGTCGATGATAATTCGATCGATCTTACAAACTTGCCAACCAGAGGGAAAAAAATTAATCTTCAGTTTAAGTTTGAAGATGGTAGTGACTCGATCGATATCCCCTTTACAGAAATTCCCCTAGCCGCTGAATGGGCTAGATTTCTCAATCATCAAACATAAACAGATATTCAAGCTAGTGACAAATTCTGCTCGAAGGAATCTTAATTTATCCTGTATACAGTAATTTTCTCTAGAAATTGTAAGGATTGCTACAATTGCTAAGTGGACTGTTTTCAGCTACGTTGGATCTAGCCGTATAAATATATTGAGGAACACTCGTTTTGTCGTTATCTCCACGTTCTCTACAACGACCTCAGTCGCTGCAAGACCAGGCCTATCAAGCCTTGCGTACTGCCATTCTTTCTGGCGAGTTAGTGCCTGGTCAACGGCTGATCGAAACACAACTCGCCGAGAAGCTCCAAGTGAGTCGAACGCCGATTCGCGAAGCTTTGCAGCAACTCAAGCAAGCAGATTTAGTCGTTGAAGATCGCGGTGTCCTCAGCGTCGCCAAATTTACGAGCGAAGATGCCAGAAAGCTATACGAATGCCGACTAGCATTAGAAAATGTTTCGGTGAAGGCAGCCTGTCTGAATGCAAGCGATCGACAACTCAAACAAATCGAGAATTTAATCGAGAAAGCCGAGAAGCTACTTAATACTAAACCGACCAAACTAACCAGTTTTCAATTATTAGATCTAGACTATCGATTTCATCGAGAAATTGCTCAAGGATCGAATAATGAATGGCTTGTTTCATTGCTCGATCGATTGTTTGACAAAATGATTTTAGTGCGAATTCAGACGATGCTTAGTAACCCCGCTGTCCTAGAAGTTCGCTGGGAGCATCGGCAAATTTATGATGCGATCTTAGCACGCAATTCAGAACAAGCCGTCAAAGCAATTCAGGAGCATTTGATCGCCAGTCAAGCACGAGTGGTGCTTGAGCTAGAGCAAATTCAGCAATCCCAAGCTGCAATTTAATCGAGGAAGGATCGAATACTTTCGCAGGAGGTCTATTGCCTACACTTCGACTTTATTAGTGTCTATGTATTGGGACAAGATGTGAGACAACCTATAACTAGCAACTTGGGTTAATGGTATACCGTATACGAACATACTTTCTAGTTGTCGATCTACCGATAGACTAATTAGTTGCGGCGATCGCCCTAGTTAAATTGGAGGATCTATCCTGATGCTAGTTACAAAGCAACCTGTATTTCGTAAATTTTGGTATCCCGCAATTCCGACAGCCGATCTGGTCGCAGGGCCAAAACCCTTTACCCTGCTCGGTCAAAACATCGTACTGTGGTTGGATGCTGAAGGAAAACCAGCAGCGGCGAAAGATCGTTGCTGCCATCGTTCTGCTCAATTATCTCTAGGGAAGGTAGTAAATGGATCGATTGCCTGCCCCTATCATGGTTGGCAATTTGATAGCTCGGGTCGTTGCATGTGCGTTCCCCAGTTAAAAGATGTCGGCATTCCGGCTACTGCGCGGATCGAAGCCTATCGCTGCACCGAAAGCTACGGTTATGCTTGGGTCTGCTTGGACGATCCGATCGCGGAGATCCCTCACATTGAGGAAGCCTTTAAGTCAGACTTTCGCCTGATCCACGAATTTTACGAGCCTTGGAAGTGTGCGGGATTGCGGGTGATGGAAAACGAACTCGATTTAGCCCATCCAACCTTCGTACATACTACGACCTTTGGAAGTGAAGATCATCCTACGCCGGACTTACTAGAGATTAACGACACCCCATCAGGTATCCATGCCCACGGGGTGCTCGGAGTGGTAAATCCCAAACTCCAACAGCAAAACCTGAAGATGGAATCAGCTCAAACTTATCGCACTTTGGATATGCTGTGGTTCATGCCATTCACGGTCAAGTTACGCATCGCCTATGCCAATGGATTAGTGCATATTGTGATCAATACCATGACCCCGATCGATGATCTCACTTCGCAAATGGTCCAGTTTTGCGTCCGCAACGACACGGAACAGGAAACACCGAGCGTTGATGTGATTGCCTTCGATCGCGCTGTAACTCTCGAAGATAAGCGCATCTTAGAATCCACTGACTACGATGTACCCCTAGCACCCAATCGCGAACAGCACATGTTTACGGACAAGCCTGGATTGATGATCCGTAAAAAGATTGCGGAGCTATTAAAGGCTCATGGCGAAACCGAGCAAACTGTCTAGCTCGATCTAGGAAGCTGTCTCCAGTTGATCCTTTTTATAGATCGCCCAGCCACCGAGGTGGGAGATATCTGGCCAATTATGCTGCTCGATCGACTCACGCGGGTAGAGAAAAGCCGTGGCGACTTCGCCATCTATTAATTTGACATCGGCTGGGTACATGTGTGGTGGTTCATTAGTCGCTAAATACTCAAAATCGGCGGCAGTCATTTCGTAGATTTCGCCAGGAATGGAAATTCCCCCTTCGGCAACTTCATAAATTGCCGGATGCCAGCCATTTTCAGCCGCGTGTAATCGATAAATGGGTTCGGTGCTGACCGATCGAACAAATTCTGCATTACCGAGATTTTGATGATCTGGTTGCCCTCTCAATGCCGAACCACAGATAAAAACGCGACGATTCGATGCTGTTACCCGATCCATGCTTTTTCCTCAAGAAAATTACTACAGTTTTGACTCGATTAGCATCATAGAACATTCAATGCTCGATCAAAGTTTGTGTATACAGTATACAATAAAATGCGTTATGCCGATTTGTAAAACATGACCTCGATCAAATACCCACGGGATTTAATTGGCTACGGTCAGACGGTGCCAAACCCTAATTGGCCCCAAAATGCCCGCATTGCCGTCCAGTTTGTCATTAACTACGAAGAAGGTGGCGAAAACTGTATCCTACATGGCGATTCTGCATCTGAGGCATTTTTGTCGGAAATTGTCGGTGCGGTGCCCTTTCCAGGGCTGCGGCATCTGAGTATGGAGTCTTGTTATGAATACGGCAGTCGATCGGGTTTTTGGCGGTTGTGGCGGCTGTTTACCGAGCGGCAAATTCCGGTCACGGTGTATGGCATCGCGATGGCCTTAGCCAGGAATCCAGAAGCAGTGGCGGCAATGCTCGCGGCTGATTGGGAAATTGCCAGTCATGGCTACCGATGGATCGATTACAAAGATTTTTCCGAGTCAGCGGAACGCGAACATCTGCAACAAGCGATCGACATCCATACCCAAATCACTGGACAACGCCCCACCGGATGGTACACGGGACGAACTAGTCCGCATACGCGCAAATTAGTAGTCGAAGCTGGGGGCTTTCTCTATGACTCAGATAGTTATGCTGACGATTTACCATATTGGAATTATGAATACGATCGTCCACACCTGGTTATTCCCTATACTCTCGACAATAACGACATGCGATTTGCCACCCCTCAGGGCTTTAATTCAGGGGATCAGTTCTTTAGTTATTTACGAGATGCCTTCGATGTACTGTACGCAGAAGGCGAAACCGCACCCAAAATGATGAGCGTAGGATTGCACTGCCGCTTGGTGGGTAGACCGGGCAGGGCGTCTGCACTGGCGAGATTTTTGGACTATGTGCAACAACACGATCGAGTCTGGCTCTGTCGCCGGATCGATATCGCCCAGCACTGGCATCAAGATCATCCTCCTTTAAATCCTCACAAAATATAGAGAAACCGATCGTGAATCATTTGAAAGTAATTATCATTGGGGCGGGAATTGCTGGATTGACAGTAGGCATCGCGCTGAGTCAAGCAGGTTATGCAGTCGAGATTTACGATCGAGTTGGGTCATTGCGTCCAGTTGGGGCGGGAATTTCCCTTTGGTCAAACGGAGTGAAAATCTTAAATCGGCTCGGTCTAGGGGCAGAAATCGCCGCGATCGGTGGAGAAATGAATGCGATGGAATACCGGAGTACAACCGGAGAATTACTCAATCACATCGATCTGACACCGCTGATTCATCAAGTGGGGCAGCGTCCCTATCCAGTTGCCCGTCGAGATTTACAGGCAATGTTATTAGGAGCATTTCCAGGGCGAGTTCACCTCAATCATCGATGTACTGACTTTGAAGAAGATGATATTGGGGTGACAGCGATCTTTGAAAATGGTCATCGTACTCGCGGCGACTTAATTGTTGCCGCCGATGGCATTCGCTCTCAATTTCGCCGTCAGGTATTGGGGAAAACTGTCGAGCCTAAATATGCAGGCTATATCAACTGGAATGGCTTAATTCCTGCTGATGAGAAATTAGCACCGCCAAATACCTGGAGTATTTATGTGGGCGAACATAAACGGGCTTCCCTGATGCCGGTTGGGGACTCTCGGTGCTACTTCTTTCTAGATGTGCCTCTCTCAGTCGATAATTCTGCTCCACCTGCAG
>JANPJH010000211.1:0-17882 GCA_031425415.1 Chamaesiphon sp. VAR_61_metabat_425
AGGCCAAAGACCTGTTATAATCGTGTTAACGAAATTAACGAGGTTGAATAGGCTTTCAAACTATATAGTTGTCTAGGTTCAGGGTAAAAGAAATTGGCTCTAGGAGCGACTTTCGTCGTTTCCGCGTCGCCGTTTCCCTCCGCCGCTTTACTAATATATCCTGCCCATCTCTCCTTGTCAACCCCTTTGACAAATTTCTTGTGCGCCTTGCTGTTCAATCGTTTCAGGCTATTTTGAGAGCACAAGTGCAAATATTTTTCAAAAAAAGTTTTCCGATCGATAGCAACCATTCGTAAATAAAATGGCTACAATCTTTGGTAAATAAGGATTATAGCCATTTTTAAGTTTCTGAGATATTTTTCAGAGCAGGGAATACTCGATCAAGTATTTAATATTCGATATCTTCAACAAATTTGGGAACGGCGGCGGTAAGAACTTCATGTCCCGTAGCGGTAATTAGTACATCGTCTTCAATCCGAACTCCAATACCCTTCCAGCAGTCGTCGATGGTGGGTTGTCCTTCAGCGGGTTCGATATCGGGGGAGATGTAAATACCGGGTTCTACAGTAATGATGTTGCCAGGTTGGAATTGGTACCAGGATTCTTCGCCGTGCATATAGATCCCCACATCATGAACATCTAAGCCGAGCCAGTGTCCAGTGCCGTGCATGTAAAAGTTTTTATATTTTCCTTCTTCAATTAGGGTGGAAACATCTCCAGTGAGGAGTTCGAGGTTAACTAAGCCTTCGGTGATAATTTGAACGGAGGTGTGGTGGAAGTCTTTCCAGGTAGTGCCCGGTTTGACTTGTTCGATCGAAGCCATTTGAGCGTCGAGAACTAGTTCATAGATGATTTTTTGTTCGGTCGTAAATTTGCCGTTGACGGGGAATGTTCGGGTAACGTCGGAATTGTAATAGCCATAGGCACAACCTGCATCAATTAAGAGGAGATCGCCGTCTTGGAGTTCACTATTATTTTCGATATAGTGGAGAACGCAAGCATTCGCTCCAGATGCAACGATCGATGGATAGGCTACGCCCATTGCCCCATGTTTGCGGAAGACATATTCGATTTCGGCGGCGATTTGGTATTCATTAATGCCTGGTTTGGCAAATTGACGCGCATGGTTGTGAGCGATGGCGGCAATTTTAGCAGCTTCCCGCATCAGATCTAGTTCAGCCGGACTTTTGATCATCCGCAGGGGATGGAGAGTGAGGAAGGGATCTTCGATCGAGATCGGCCCTGTGCCGCGTTTACCGTAGGAACGGAGCAATCGCTGCCAATGAGTGATGACTTGATTGTTGAGCTTCTCGTCACGTCCCATGTGATAGTAGATTTTGTCCCCTTTCTCTAAATATTGGGGAAGTTTTTCATCGAGTTCGCTAATTAGATAAGCTTCATCTGCGCCATATTGAGCTTTGGCGGCATCGATACCGACGCGATAACCCGTCCAGATTTCTTTTTCGCGTTCTTTGGGTTGGACGAAGAGGATAAATTTGTGTTCGGGGTGATGAGGTGCGAGAACGATGACGGCGTTGGGTTCGTTGAATCCGGTGAGATAGTAGAAATCGCTATCTTGACGATAGGTATATTCGACATCGTTGTGCATGACTGCCATTGGTGCGCTACCGACAATCGCGGTGCCATTGCCAATTTTGGACATGAACTGTTCCCGACGGTGGCGGTATTCTGATTGCATTAACTTCTCGACTTTATGCTGATTATGTTGATATTTTAGCAATCCTGGATGATTCGTAGGCTTTACTATTCAGTGAATCGAGATGTTTGATTCGATCGAGGCAGGCAGCGACAAGCACACCCGAAACCCAAAATAGGGAAAGCGACAATCGGGGCGATAGAAGTTACGCGCCGCACTCCGACAGTAGCTTAATTTGCTGTACCAAGAGCCGCCGCGCAAAATATAGGTGCCGTTACCATCACCATTCCACACGCTCCCATCGGTCGGCGCACCAGTGTAATTGCCATGATATTTATCCGCGCACCATTCCAGAATATTACCGTGCATGTCATACAGTCCATAATTATTTGCGGGAAAGATTCCCACTACAGTTGTCTCTTCTCCGCCATAGTTGACCACGGTTGGGCTAATCGTTTCACCAAAGTAAAACGGCGTAGTCGTTGCCGCTCTGCAAGCATATTCCCACTCTGCTTCTGAGGGCAGTCGGTACTGCTGATGAGTGCATTGAGACAATTTATGACAAAATTCTATAGCATCATGCCAAGAAACAGTTTCTACAGGTCGATCTGAGCCTTGGAAATATGATGGACTAGTGCCCATAATTACTTGATATTGCGATTGGGTGACTGGATATTTCCCCATGTAGAACGACTGTAGATTAACCCGATGCTGGGGTCGTTGAGAGTTACTACTGCCGGCTTCTGCATCGGGTGCGCCCATCAAAAAGGTACCCGCAGGAATACTGACCATTTGGAGTGTGACTCCACCGCCTAAATTCTGAAAGAATCGCTGTGCTTGTCCTGAAGATTTTTTGATGACGATCTTATTACCGCCCCAGAAAGCTTTGCCGTTAACTAATTTGGCAGTCTCGAAACCGAAAGGTTGAAGAGTGGGATGATAAGGATCGATTTTATAGATCGACTGTAGATGTTCTGGGGTAGAGGATTCACTAGCAATATTTATGGCTAAGTAATCCCGAAGACGTTGGTGCAGACTATCGGAACGATAATTGAGTCTGGCAGTTGGTTGACGATCGATTTCTAGTGCGGCTAATACCGCTGTTGCGGATGGATATCTTTGTGGAAGAGCATTCGTAATCATTTTGTCTAATACTTTACCTAGCCGTTCATCCACTGGATTATTCACTAGATAATCTCGCCATACCCAAGCATCTTGACTCAGATCGAATAAGTCAAAAGGTGAAACCTGTGTCAGCAAGTAGATACAAGTCACTCCCAGGCTATAAATATCGCTGGCAAATGTTGGTTTGCCCCTAGTTTGCTCTGGCGCGATATATTCTGGACTGCCAATTACCGTTCCTGTTTTAGCGAGCATTGTCTGAGTTGACTGTTTCGCCGCGCCAAAATCGACTAATACAAAGTTGCGATCGCTATGCCGTCGAATAATATTAGCTGGTTTAATATCTCGATGGATGACTGATGGGGACTGATGGTGTAGGAAGTCTAAAACTGGTGGTAGTAATGATAATAAGAGTTCGCGGATCTGTGTTTGGTTAAATGTGCCTGTGGTAGCTAGTTCTTGTTGTAAATCTTGTCCGTCGATGAATTGTTGAACTAGATATGGTTGACCTTCAATATCAAAGTAAGCCAAGAGTTCGGGAATTTGAGAATGTTTGCCGAGTGATTCGAGATGTTTTGCTTCCGCGTAGAATAGATCTAGAGCTGTTTGCCTGATTTTAGGATTATGATTGATAAAGGCAAACTGTTTAATAGCGCAGAAAGGCTTGTGCGATTGGTATTCATCCACTGCTTTAAAAGTTCTGCCAAATCCGCCTTGTCCGATTACCTGATGAGCGCGATAGCGATCTTTGAGGAACATTTCTGCACCACAGGACATACAAAAATTAGTGTTGCAACTATTTTTAGCTGGAGCTGGACAAGTAGGATTAAGGCAGTAGCTCATTGATGAAGATGCTCGACTGAAAATACGATCGGGAAATGGTGAATAGAAGTATTATTCCCCTTGTGTCTGGATATGTTACTTTACTAAATTATGCTTTATATTTCTAAAACGCTTAGTCTGCCACTCGATCAAATCGAGCTGAGTGCAATTCGATCGCAAGGCGCGGGCGGGCAAAATGTCAATAAGGTGGCGACGGCGATTCATTTGCGATTTGATATTATGGCATCGTCTTTGCCCGAGCGATATAAAGATCGGCTGATGCAATTGCGAGATCGCCGCATTACCGCAGAAGGTGTCGTTATTATTAAATCTCAGGAACACCGGAGCCAAGAACGCAATCGATCGGCAGCTCTTGACAGGTTGCGTGAATTGATTTTGAGTGTTGCTGTAGTTGTGCTGCCACGGAAGCTGAGAACCCCTAGTCAGGGACAGAATCGACGAAGATTAGAGGACAAGAAACGGCGATCGCAGATGAAGGCATTACGGAAGATCGTGGAGTAGATGATTCGAGAGTAGCGGAGATCTACCTACACTGGGGATCATGTTTTGGTTGCTAATTGGAGTTGTCGCCATCTTTCGGTGCGGCTGGCGCGTTGAGCTGGGGTAATGGTTAAATAGCAGCGGGGACAACAGATACCGGGTTCGTAGCGGGGATCGGTGAGATCTGCTTGGGAAATTGGATTGCCGCAGCCCCAGCAGAGTTGATGGGTGCCTGGTTTTAAGCCGTGAGTGACGGCGACTCGATCGTCAAAAACGAAGCATTCGCCTTCCCATTGACTATCGGCGGATGGAATTTCTTCGAGGTATTTGAGAATACCCCCTTGAAGGTGGTAGACATTCTCAAAGCCCTGAGAAAGGAGGTAAGAACTAGCTTTTTCGCAGCGGATACCACCCGTGCAAAACATGGCAATTTGTTTGTGTTTTTGAGGATCGAGGTGGGTGGAGACGTATTCAGGGAATTCGGTAAAGGAATCGGTGTGTGGATCGATCGCGCCTGCGAAGCTGCCGATTTCAACTTCGTATTTGTTGCGGGTATCGATGACCAAGACTTCGGGATTGGTAATTAGTTCATTCCAGTCTTGGGGCTTGACATAGGTACCAACAAGATTGGCGGGATTGGTGGTAGGGATGCCAAAGGTAACTATTTCCTGTTTCAGCCTAACTTTAAGCCTATCGAATGGCGGTTTAGTGGCGATCGATTCCTTGTGTTCTAAGTCGGTAAAGCAGGGGTCAGATTTGAGATAAGCCAGGATAGCATCGATACTCGATCTAGTGCCGGAAATAGTCCCATTAATCCCTTCAGCAGCTAACAGAATTGTACCTTTAATCTGATGATGCTGACATAGATTGAGTAAGGGTTGGCGGCGATTTTGGTAATTATCTAATCTGACGAATTTATAAAAGGCGGCAATAACTTGAGTCATAACTGTTGTTTATTTATCAAATAAATAGATTTAAACTGATGTATTGATGGGGATCGGTTGTGTGATAAAATATCCAGCATCAAAGCCCGAGAGAGATAGTTATGTAATGGTACAAATTGCTGAATTAAACTTTCTAATCTATTTTCGATCGTTAATGGTCTACTAGCATACAGTTTGAAGAAACGATCTGGTTAATGATTGGAGTAGAACTTTAGGCAGTTTTTGCACCCAGCCCATGAATATCGTCGTGGATGGTCGTTATCAAATTATAAAATGTCTCGGTAAGGGTGGATTTGCCCACACTTATCTGGCAAAGAATCTGACTGCGCCAGGCGAACCCAAGTGTGTCGTCAAACAATTGAGACCGAAAATCGAACATCCTCGAATGCTACAGTTGTTTAAGTTGGAGGCGGCAATTCTGGGGCGATTTACCCACAGTCAGATTCCTCAAACATTAGACTGCTTCGAGCATCAGGGTGATTTTTTCATGGTGCAGGATTTCGTCGCTGGGGACGATCTGAGCAAGGAATTTACAATCGGGCACCGGTGGAGCGAGGCTAAGGTAATTCAGTTTCTGCGGGAGATGCTCACAGTTTTGGGCTATGTGCATCAAAAACAAGCAATTCACCGTGATATCAAGCCAGCAAATATTATTCGGCGGTGGGACAACGGGAAGTTGTGTTTGATTGACTTTGGCGCAGTGCAAGATTTAGATGGTAACTCCATCGAACCAATTACCGTGATGGGCACTCCTGGTTATCATGCTCCTGAACAAGCTGATGGGATAGCTAGTTTTAGTAGTGATATTTATGCTCTGGGGATGACAGCAATTCAGTTTTTGACGGGACAGTACCCATTACACTTACCCAAAGATGAGACAGGAGCGGTAAGATGGCGAAATTTGACCAATATTAGCGATCGATTAGCAACGATATTAGAAGGAATGACGCAGGTTGAGGAAGCAGATCGGTATGAATCTACTTCACTAGTATTAGCAGATTTAGATAGTTTGCCGATAGAATTCGATAATTTCGATCGAATGTCGGCAACACAATTACTTGATAGGTCTAGTCATCAGCAATTGACTAGTAGAATGATGGCAATCGTGATGTTGTTGGGATTGGGCTTTGGCAGTACAGCCGTAGTTATGCACCGACTCCAACTGTCTCAAGCGACAGTTGGCGGAGAAGTGATGTTCGAGCAATAGAACTAGGTAGATCGACATTTAGAGCGTATCCGTCGTTGGTTTCGACTCCGCTCAACCAACTGGGCTGAAAAATCGAGTGTGTGATTTATATGTTCGACAGCTTATCTAGACATAGCTATCCTAGTTTATTACCACAACTAGCACAGAATTTATCCGCTGGCTTGACGGGGCTGCCGCACTGACTGCAAAAACGTTGTTGACTGGCTCCCGCACCCATATTTAATTCCATATCGCCCATCCGCATCACCATCGGCTGCATACTCATTTGCATATTCCCCATTTGCATCGGTTGCATTGGCGTGAAACCAGAGCTAGAAGAAGTAGAACTGGTAGACTGGCTACCGCCAATATGGCTACTGTGCATTTGCACATGATTACCTTGAATCTGGATTAAAGATTTGCCACTGGTGGTGGTGATTTTCAAGATCGCCCCAGTCGGAGTCACGGTCATTTCTGGTGGTATTATCCAGATACCTGTGGTGAAACTATTACTCGATCTCTGTTGTTGTCCTGCGCTATTATTCTGGATAGTCACAACAGTTTGTGCCCCTTCATTATCCACAAAGATCTGATGTCCAGTTGCTAGTTGCCAGTTGTAGATCATAACTTACTCGATCGGTACCACTGTTTCAATTGTAGATCTAGATTCTCGGTTTTATCGTTACCTATCTGACAGTATGACGCGCACATCTCTACTTTCCCCAGCCTATCTGATCAAAAATCATGGTGAAACTGTTGCCGCAGTGGTATGTGCGGTATTACTCCTATTTGGCTGGTTGGCATTGCAATTCTCAGCGGGAGACGCTACACGAACAAGTTGGCAAATAGTGGGATTGTGTTTACTACCATTGGCATATCTAATTGGCGGTTATGGCAGTGCGGTGGAGGGTTTAACCACGCTGTGGGAGGAGCATGAGCTAGATGTCGATTTGCTGATGATTGTAGCGGCTCTGGGCGCGGCGGGACTAGGTTGGTGGCAGCAGGATTATGAACTAATCATCGATGGTGCAGTATTAATTTTGATTTTTGCGATTAGTGGTGCATTGGAAGGTTATGCAATGGCTCGCACGGAGCGAAATATCCGTAGTTTGATGAGTCTGACACCGGATTTAGCCCGATCGATTGTGTCTGGCAGTGAACAACAAATCGCCATCGATCGATTGCAAGTTGGCGATATATTGTTGGTGAAACCGGGCGAACTGATTCCGACTGATGCGATTATCGTTGGCGGATCGAGTAGTATTAATCAAGCTGCAATTACAGGGGAATCTCTACCGATCGAGAAAACTAGCGGTGACGAAGTCTTTGGCGGCACGGTGAATGGAAATGGTGCCCTCACGCTCCGAGTGCATAAACCACCTGCGAGTAGTCTAATTCAGCGGATTATTGCTCTAGTTCAACAAGCTCAGACCGAAACTCCAGCTTCCCAAGCGTTTATCGAACGGTTTGAACGGGGTTATGCCAAAGTAATCGTCATCGCAGGAATATGTTTAGCAACATTACCACCGTTTTTATGGCATTGGGATTGGGAAACAACGATTTATCGGGCGTTAATTTTTTTAGTTGTGGCTTCTCCTTGCGCTTTGATGGCGGCGATTATGCCAACACTGTTATCGGGGATTGCCAATGGTGCTAGACAAGGGATTTTGTTTAAAGGTGGGAGTACGCTGGAAACGATCGGGAGAATTAGGGCTGTTGCATTTGACAAAACAGGTACTCTAACTGCGGGTAAGCTGGCAGTAGTGGAGATTATTCCCATTAAGCAATCTCGTCCCCAGCAGATTTTACAACTGGCGGCGGCGATCGAAAGTAGCTCAGAACACCCAATCGGTCAAGCGATTGTGAGAGCGGCACTAGAACAGAATGTAGCAATTACTACTGCGACCGAAATTAGAGCAATTCCTGGCTTAGGAATTACCGGAATGCTCGATAGTCGATCGATTTCAGTCGGTAAGACGCAAATGATGTCAGATGAAGTAAAAGCTCAAATAGCTACTCACCAAGCTTTAATCGCCGATATTGCCGCCACTGGTAAAACGATCGTTTGGGTAGTGAGTGATGATGAACTGTATGGCGCGATCGCCTTATCGGATACACTCCGACCAGAAGCAGTAGAATTAGTTCGACGATTGAAGCAAATGGAGATCGAGCAAATTATGCTCACGGGAGATCGGCATCAGAGTGCAAATGCGATCGCCGCCCAATTGGGGATTACGCAAGTACATGCGGAATTATTACCAGAAGATAAAGTGAGACTCATTTACCAGTTGCAAGCAAAATACCAACATGTGGCAATGATCGGGGATGGAATTAATGATGCACCCGCGCTGGCTGCGGCTTCGATCGGAATTGCGATGGGTGTAGCGGGGAGTGATGTGGCTTTAGAAACTGCTGATGTGGTGTTGATGACGGATTCCCTTGACAAGCTGGAACAAGCGATTAAACTAGGCAGACGTACACAGCGGATTATCAAGCAAAATATTACGTTTGCGCTATCTTTTATTGTCTTGTTATTAATTGGTAATTTTATGGGCGGAATTAATATGCCACTGGGTGTACTTGGACACGAAGGTTCGACGGTATTAGTCACATTGAGCGGTTTGCGATTATTACGGTAACTTAAAAATCAGGGTAGGGGCAATTTATGAGTTGCCTCTACCCTGGATTTTATCGACTGTTTGAAAAGTTTTAGTTGTTCCGATCTCAGGCTGTCAATCCCCTTCTTGGAGATTTGAGCTAACCTAACCTAAACCAGCATAGAGCGCGAGATCGCCTAATTCATCCTCAATCCGGAGTAAACGGTTGTATTTTGCCACCCGTTCGCTCCGACAGAGAGAACCTGTTTTGATTTGTCCCGCACGGGTAGCCACAGCTAGATCCGCGATTGTGGTATCTTCAGTTTCACCTGATCGATGACTGATGATTGACTTAAATCCATTCCGCGTACCGAGATCGATGGTTTGGAGAGTTTCTGTCAGCGTGCCGATTTGATTGAGTTTAATCAAGATTGCATTCGCGGATTTCTGCTCAATTCCTTGACGCAACCGAACAGAATTAGTCACAAATAAATCGTCACCGACTAATTGGACTTTTGAGCCAATTTTCTGGGTGAGTAGTTGCCAGTTACTCCAATCTTCCTCGTGTAAACCATCTTCGATCGAGATAATTGGATATTTGGTGGTTAAGTCGGCGAGATAATCGATAAATTCGCCAGGAGTGTGACTACTACCGTCGTAGATATAGTTACCATCTTTGTAAAATTCACTCGCCGCGACATCCAAAGCCAAAGCAACTTGTTCGCCCGGTTTATAACCAGCAGATTCGATCGCTGCCATTAGCAACTCTAATGATGCCTGATTAGACTCTAAATTGGGCGCAAAGCCTCCTTCATCGCCGACTCCAGTCAGTAGACCCTTTTCATCTAAAACTTTGCTCAAAGAGGCAAATACCTCGGCACCCCAACGGAGGGCTTCTTTGAAAGATGTCGCACCCACTGGCACGATCATAAATTCTTGGAAGTCGATGTTATTTGCGGCGTGAGAACCACCATTGATCACATTCATCAAGGGGACTGGCAAAAGATTAGCTAACGGCCCGCCGAGATAACGATACAGCGGCACTCCCAAGGCATTTGCGACAGCTTTGGCATTGGCAAGAGACACTGCCAAAATGGCATTAGCACCCAAAGCAGACTTGGTGGGAGAACCATCTAACTCAATCATCGATCGATCGATGCCCATTTGATCGAAGGCATCCATCCCATTGAGAGCTGGGGCGATTTTTTCCTCAATATTAGCAACAGCTTTGAGGACACCTTTACCGCCATAGCGGCTGGAGTCGTCATCCCGTAGCTCATGGGCTTCAAAACTACCAGTGGAAGCTCCGCTAGGGACTTGAGCTAGCCCAAATCCGCCGTTAGCTAAGTATACTTCCGCTTCTACAGTCGGACGACCGCGAGAATCCAGAATCTCTCTAGCTCTGATCTCTGTAATCGCCATATCTGGCATATTCATATATGGTTCCTCATCCTTCGATCGTTACCGATCTTTAAAATAATAATTGTAGATTTGCACCCCAGTTATTCGTCTGATGGCAACATCTGGTGCCAACACGTTATCATACGACCTGAATGGACATCAATTAGCAAATTCGACTACCAATTTTTTGGAAAAGGCTATGCGCTTATTACATACCATGCTGCGAGTCGGCAATTTAGATGAGTCAATTCGGTTCTATTGCGATGTGTTGGGGATGAAGTTACTCCGCCAACAGGATTTCCCTGCTGGCAAATTCACCCTTGCTTTTGTTGGTTATGGAGATGAGTCCGAACATACAGTCATCGAATTAACCCACAATTGGGATACTAGTGCGTATACAATTGGCGATGCCTATGGTCACATTGCGATCGGGGTAGATGATATTTTTGAAACGTGCGATCGAATCAGTGCGAAAGGTGGTAAAGTTACTCGTGAGCCTGGAGCTATGAAACATGGCACCACAGTAATTGCTTTTGTCGAAGACCCTACTGGTTACAAAGTTGAGTTAATTCAGTTAAGTGGCAAAGCATAGATATTTTGAATTAGTCTAGGTCGTTGGGGCATCTCACCAAATATTCATTATTCATTATTTATAGTTCCTAGCGATTTATGCAAACTGCGCTCCAATTGGGACAACGAAAACTTCCATTACGACAAATATTACAACACTTAACTACTTCCCCATTTTTGGCTCAATATCTGCGATTAGTGGTGATCGAAGAGACGCTTGCTCAGTGGCGGGAATCACCGGAATACCAGACTATCTCTGCTCAAGCTAAATTGGGTGAATTGGCGCAAGAAAAAGACTCGCAATCTGAAAATTCAAGCAAAATTGAGCCTACCAAAGATAGCTCTTCCACAGAAGATCTCTCGGCCCTACAAAAATATCAACAGGTGCAGTGGGGGCATCGGGTTTCATCTTATTTCCTCGCACGAAAAGGACAACTCGATCGAGCGATCTTTTCGGCAATTCAAGTCGATAGTCTGGGCATGGCACAGGAAATTTACCTCAGAGTAAAGGATCGTCGTCAATCTTTCGATAAGTTAGCCAGACTTTATTCCCAAGGTGCGGCGGCGAAACTAGGTGGGGTAATGGGGCCAGTTTCGATCGCTAATGTACATCCAAACATCGCTTATCATCTAATTGGTCTCGAACCAGGCGAATTGTCGCCGCTATTTCAGGTTGAGAATTTTTATGTGTTCATCCGGCTCGAACAGCGGCTTCCGGCTAGATTCGACGATCGGATGAAAGGGCAATTGATGGAGGAACTATTCGAGCAATGGTTGCAAACAGAAATCACCAATCGCATGTCCAATCTTCAAATGACGACTGCCACAGATGAGGAAGTTGCGAGTGAGGCTAGCAGCTCACCAACTCCTTTAGTTATTGAGGAGAGTAGGAAAGAGTTGGCACAGTCTGAGGTCGAAGTAATCGATCCTGAGCAGCCAATCTTACCAGCTCTAGATATACCAGAGACGATACCCCAGTCTGGTACATCTTTTTTCCCCCCACCAAGCGACGAGCAAGCACCCACTGAGGTAGTAGAAGACACCACTGAGACGGTCAGTTCTTCTTTCTTTGCGCCCCAATCGACACCGACTAAAATCATCAATCGTCAACAGCAACGTAGCCGCCAAATGTTAGTTCAGCAAGTTGTAGCATTTTTCCTATTTTTCAGCCTGTTTCTCGGCGGTGGTCTCGGGGCTGTATACTTACTCAACTTCTTGACTGGATCGGATGGGGTGCAAACGGGACATAAATAGGGAGGGGCAATAGCCAAGAACTAGCGCAGAAGGGTGGGTTTTAAACTCAAATCCCAACTTCGCTCAATGCGGAATCACAACAGCCATTTGATTGGTTAATTGTGGCTTGTTAAACAATTTTTTGATACATAACTAATAAACTGCTGAGGACGGTGCATTAAGTTGCTAAATCTAAACTCTTCAAAATTAGAGAAGCAAAACTAACAACAGTTTCACTTAACTTGTAAGTTCGATTGCTTCTCGATCGAAAGTATTTACAGGTATCAACCGTGAAAATTCAATTACTTAGCCTCGCCGCACTCGTTGCACTCGCGATGTCACCTACGGCATTTGCCCAGACCGCCAGTAACAACAGTGGTACCGTTATCAACCAAGGTCAAGTCAACACGGCGATCGGTAGCACAAATGTTACCCAGGGCGGATCTCAAACTGTTCAAGCTCCAACCACCCAAACAGCTACCGCAACTGGTGGTTCCGCTACAAGTGCGACCAACGCAGCAGTTACAGCCGTCGGTCAAACTCAAGTCAATACAGCGATCGGCAATACAAACATTACTCAAGGCGGGTCGCAAACTGCTACAGTCCCAGTTGCTCAAACTGGTAGCGGAAGCGGTAGCTCGATTGGAAGTGTCGCGAATACATCCGTCACAGCGATCGGTCAAACTCAAGTCAATACCGCGATCGGCAATCAGAATGTGAACCAAGGTGGGGCACAGATTGGAGAAGCCACTACCTTCCAATCTGGTACTGCCAATGGCAGTGCGGCTAGTGTCAACAACTCAGCCGTTACTGGCATCACTCAAAGCCAATTCAATACAGCAATTAACAATAAAAACGTCATCCAAGGTGGAATTCAATACGGAGCATCCACGATCGGTCAAACTGGAATAGCTAACGGTGGTAGTAGTGCGGCGATTGTCAATAATTCAGCCTTAACGGCGATTAACCAATTCCAACAAAATTTGGCAATTGGCAATAGAAATGTCACTCAAGGCGGACTTCAGTTTGCAGCCTCGATCGTCAACCAAGAGGGTATCGCCAAAGGTGGTGCTAAAGCCGCAGTTAGCGTAGACAACTCAGCTTTAACCGCGATCGACCAAAATCAAGAAAACACCGCACTTTATAACAAGTATGCCCGCCAGGGTGGAGCGCAAACTGCCACAAGCACAACAGTTGCTACAGGTAGTGCCATCAACGCGGCACCTTTACCTGCCAATAAACCTGGCTACATACCTGAAAAATTCATCTACGTTGGTGGATGGTAATCTAGTTTATCGCCAATTGAGATAACAATTACTAAGCTGATTAGTAGACATCCCCGAATTCTTGAAGAATCCGGGGATGTTTACTAAAATAGTTGGCCAATCAACATTGAGAATTTTCTGGAGTTGCATCAGGATAAAAGGTGACAATTGCATTGTCTTCTTTCACGAATACGGCTGAATAACTCTGACCGACTTCTCCAGGGGATACTCCCTTCTCGATCTTGGTGTCCACTCAATTTTCATAGTTCGTCTAACTCAGACATCAGCGCGCTTACTGAGCCAAATTTAACGTTTCCCGTTGGCGAAGCTGCTCCTTTATTTTCATTAAGATGACTAATAAGATTAGAACCTAAGATTAAGAGTCGGACTCTCCTAAAATAATCTTCTCTAACAGCTTATCTCTTGTACTAACGGCTTGTTATTTACAATTACAACAATTAGAGCAGGGGGCGATCCCCGCTCTAATGATGCTATCTACTCAACACCCTCAATCCGGTCTTCGACCTCTTGATACATATCCCGCAGTTTATCGAGATTTTCCTCACTAGTCTCCCAATAACCACGACCATTAACTTCAAGCAGCGTTGAAACAATTTTGCGGAACGAATTAGGATTGAGATCCATCAACCGTTTACACATTTCTTCATCCTTGATAAATGTGTCATTAGTTTCCTCATAAATCCAATTGTCCACCGCACCAGCGGTTGCACTCCAACCACTGGTATTGACTAACCGTTTCGAGAGTTCGCGGACACCTTCATAACCGTGGGAGAGCATTCCCTCATACCATTTCGGATTGAGTAACTTCGTCCGGGCATCTAGGCGGACAGTTTCTGAGAGGGTGCGAACTTGAGCATTAGCGGTGGTGGTATCGGCGATGAAGGAAGTTGGCATTTTGCCATCTTCCCGCAGAGTAGCAACGATTTTAGTGGGGTCTGAGTCGTAGTAATGAGATACATCGGTCAGACTGATTTCCGAGGAATCGAGGTTTTGGAAGGTAACTTCGGCGGTTTTAAGGGTGGTTTCAAAGATTTTACGGCTTTGTTCCATTGTGCCTGGATTATCCGCACTGAAGGCGAAGGATTTGCGTCCGAGGTACATTTCCTGAAGTTCGGCTTCATTTTCCCAGGTGCCGTTTTCGACGGCGAGGTTGATGTTGGAGGAGTAGGAACCGGAGGCGTTGGAAAAGACGCGAGTGGCGGCTTGACGTAGATTGATCCCCATTTCTTCGGCTTGAACTAGGGCATGTTTGCGGATGAAGTTCATTTCGATCGGTTCATCAGCTTCAGCGGCCATTTTCACGGCTTGGTCGAGCAGGTTCATCTGGTTGATGAATAGGTCGCGGAAGACACCGGAACAGTTGATTACCACGTCGATGCGGGGACGACCGAGTTCTTCGAGGGGAATCATGTGCAGTTTGTTAATCCGACCCAGGGCATCGGGGACGGGTTTTACGCCGACCATCCACATGATTTGGGCGAGGGATTCGCCGTAGGTTTTGATGTTATCTGTACCCCAGAGGACGCAGGCGATCGTCTCGGGATATTGACCGTTATTATCGCGCATCTGCCGATCGAGTAAGCGATCGACCACCACTTTTGCCGATTTAACTGCGGCTTCGGTGGGGATAGATTGAGGATCGAGGGCGTGCATGTTCTTACCTGTGGGTAAGACATCGGGGTTGCGGATGGGGTCGCCACCTGGCCCAGGGATGATGTATTCGCCGTCTAGTCCTTGGAGCAGTGCGCCGAGTTCGTTGTCTGCGCAGACTTGGATCAGGCAGAATTCGAGGTAGTCGAATTGGGTTTTGATTTCGTCGAGGTTGACTTTCTTATAGCCTGCGGCGTAGAGAGATTCGACCCAGGGTTCTTTCTTACCCATGTTGAAGAAGTTCAACTTAGACACGAAGGATACTCGTCCTTCTGCGTTGACTTGAGCGGTAACTAGAGCTGAGACTGCGGCGCGAACGGCGAGGGTGATGTCTTGTAAAAGTTGGACATCTTCGAGAATACCGCGATCGTTATTCTGGTAGATTTGCTCTAGGTCGCGACCGATCGCTTCGGCGATGATGCGGGGCAAGCCTTTGATGCCTTCTTCTTCTCGATCGAGTGATGCGATATTCACCAGCGTGGCAACTGCTTCTTCGGCGGTAGGTGGTTTACCAACTACGTGCAAGCCACAAGGGAGTAGGCGCGATTCGATTTCCATCAACCGCGCATAGACCGCGCCGACGGTATTATCGCGCTCTTCTTGGCTCATTGTTCCCGCATCAGTGTCGGGCAATACAATGTCTTTATCGAGGTTACAAATCCGCGCTTTATCCATAATCGTATTGACGATTTGAATGCTACGACCGCTATCCCGCAAGGATTGGTAAGAACCAACGAGTTCGCCCAGTTCTTGCAAGCCTTTGTACAACCCAGCATTTTCGGCTGGCGGGGTCAGATAGGAAATAGTTTCAGCGTAGGAACGACGTTTGGCGATAGTTGCTTCGCTGGGATTATTCGCCGCATAGTAGTAGAGGTTGGGAATATTGCCAATCAAACTATCGGGGAAACATTCATTAGACATCCCCATCTGTTTCCCTGGCATAAATTCCAAGGAACCGTGGGTACCGAAGTGGAGAACAGCATCTGCTTCCCAGACTTTTTCGAGGTAGGTATAGTAAGCTGCAAAACCGTGATGGGGACTAGCAGAACGAGAGAATAACAACCGCATCGGGTCGCCTTCATAACCGAAGGTGGGCTGAATCCCGATGAACAGATTGCCGAAATGTTTACCGTAAATTACTAGGTTTTGACCATCGCTATTGAGATTGCCAGGTGGTGGTCCCCAGCTTTCGTGGAGTTTTTCGGAGTAGGGGGTGAGTTGCTCGTACTCATCTACAGACATCCGATAGGCGACATTTAATTCGGGACTATTATATTGCGCCTGTGCATCATGGATCACCGCTTCCATTAATTCTTGCGAGGAAGCTGGTAATTCGGGTAGATCGTAGCCATTATTTTTCATGGCTTTCATCACTTCAAAGATGGAGCCAAATACATCTAAATAGGCGGCTGTACCGACGTTGCCTTTGTCAGGCGGGAAGCTAAAAACGGTAATGGCAACTTTTTTGTGCAGCTTGGGTTTACGACGGAGGTTTGCCCACTTCATTGCCCGTCCAGCGATCGCTTCAACCCGATCTTGGAGCGTAATCGCCCGTCCAGTCATCCCATCCCGACCAGATAATACAATCGGTTCGATTGCGCCGTCTAGCTCAGGAATTGCCACCTGTAGGGCGACTTGAATTGGATGTAACCCTAAATCGCTGTCTTCCCACTCTTCAGTAGTTTGGAACACGAGCGGTAATGCCACCATATAAGGACGATTCAACCGTTTGAGCGCGTCGATCGCTTTAGGATGATCTTGCCGTGCTGGACCACCAACGAGGGCAAACCCAGTCAGGGAGATGACTGCATCGACGATCGCCTTATCCTTCTGAAGTGGGTCGAAGAAGTAGGCTTCTAGGGGCTTAGAGAAGTCTAATCCTCCGGCAAATACTGGGACTACCCGTGCGCCCATTGCTTCCAATTCCTGCACCATCGCAATGTAGTGAGCCGCATCGCCAGTGACGATGTGGGTGCGTTGCAAGACTAAGCCAATACAAGGTGCAAGGGGATCTTTATGATCTTTCGATACATCGCGGCGACTGTTATACCAGTTCAGATACTCTTTGAGATCCTCAAACATTTGTGGTGCTAGAGGGTGCCAAATGCCCATATCGGGGAAAGTAACGGGATCTTGATACTTAATTTCTCCGGCGGAGTCAGCCGCATTAAGGGTATCATTTTCCTTAAATACATACCTGTCAGCCAACATCAGCAGGAAGTTTTCCAAGTTTTCTGGCGTACCGCCGAGCCAGTATTGAAAGCTCAACATAAAGTTTCGCGCATCTTGCGCTTTCTCCATCGGCAGATACTTGAGAATATTCGGCAGTGTATTGAGTAACTTGAGCATCCCATCTTGGAAACTACCAGCACCAGCTTTGGCTTTGCGCTTCTTCATAAACTCGCCGATCGCACTTTTGGATTGACCCAATTGCGCGAGGGAGAAACTACCCATTTTGCTCAAGCGCATAACTGCGGGCATTGATGGGAACACTACGGATACATCTAATCTGTCGCGATGGGGTTCGACAGCGGCGACGACTTTTTCGGCTAAATCTTCAATAAAAATTAGTGAAGCGATGAAGATATTTGCAGTCTGAATCTCGCGCTGCAATCCAGCATAATTCTCAGGATCGCGAAGTTCTTCTAATAGATAGCCACTAATTTCGATCGCGACTTTGGGGTTGTGGTCGTTAATGGCATTCACAGCCGCCGAGATGGCACTCTGGTACTGTGGCTCTAAGACGACATAGACCACCTTCAATAACTGTCTGCCCCGCACGTTGTCGGGAGTTATATGTCTAATGGTGGACTTGACGTTGGTGAACATGCGGGAAGGCTCCTACGGGATAATATCTGGTGGTTGGACTTGGAAAGAAGAACTTTTGGGTGCGATCCCGTAACTTCAGGAGAT
>JANPJH010000212.1:0-12072 GCA_031425415.1 Chamaesiphon sp. VAR_61_metabat_425
TGACGACCCTGCTGCGCGACGGTCTTTTTGACCCAGGCGGAATCGGTCTGCCACCTTCTCTAACCATACAAGGCGGACTTTGCAACATCAGCCTCGACTTCAGTCGCAGGCAAGAAATAGGTAGCAACTTGGGTTAAGCTATCAAGCTTTATTGTTGACAGAGTTTGACTTCTTAGAGGGTGTTTGAAAATAGGGAAACGGAGATCTGTCGAACCACGACACCGAAAAAAATTATCAATCCTCGCGATCGCTCGTGAGGATTGACAATATAAATAGTGTGAGTTTTATGAAGAAGTCAAACCATCATTATTGCACGTTATAAACTTCACTCTTAGCATCGGCAACAGCGTTACTCGCACCCTCTTTACCGTCAGTAGTAGCCCGATCTGCCTCAACTTTTAGATCGCCAGCTTTAGCTTTCGCATTATCTAGAGTGTTTTCGGCGTTTGCTTTAACTTCTTGAGCACCGTGAGCGATTTTCTCTTTAATATTATCGATCGCATTACCGACTTTATCCTTGATGTCTTCAGCTTTATCTCTCATAGTTTCGACTGCATCATGAGCTTTTGATTTGAGATCTTCAGCACCATCACGCGCCTGAGCTTCGATTTGCTTCGCGTTACCAGCAATTTTATCATCGGAGTTTCCGGATACTTCCCCGGCAGCAGCTTGAATTTTACCTTCAATGTCTCTAGCTTGATTTTCAATACTCATAATAGTTTCGTGACTTTTAATTCGGTTGTAGATTTATATCAACTTTACGGCGATCGCTAAACTTATTCATCACCTCAATGATTGATTAGTTGTTCTATCGATCGAGATACAAAAGCATTCAAGATATCTACCAAATGGGCGATTTGGAATTTATCTATCTAGTTATATAAATAGAATGTAGTCATACCAAATCGGGGAAACACCAAATGAAATTTAATTTTATAGACATGATAAAAAACCGTCTGGCTGCTTTGGTCGCCGGGTTTTTAGCATTTGCATTAGTCTTTCAGACCGCATTTTGTAGTACTGCTGGAGCTGCCAACGCCGCTACTCTAAATAGCTCTGTCATCGCAACTAGCGTTTCTAGTATGGCTAAGCAAGCTGAAGGCAATGTAGACAAAACGCTGGGAAATGCGGGGAAATCGATCGATAAAGCAGCGGCTGAAGTTCGCGGTAGTGCAAAAGAGATCGAAGGACGTGCTAAGGAAGATCTTGGTAAAGTGCAATCTCAAGCCGAAGATGCTAAGTATGAGATGCAAAAAGGTATGAACAAGATGGAGAGACAAGCCAAACAGGCTGGAGCAAAAGCCGAAGAAAATAATAGCAATGCGATCGATGCCGTCAAAGGTTTCTTTGGTCAATAACCGCAACGATATTAGTTCACCATTCAATTAGAGGATGTTACATGAAATTTATTGCCACCATCATTTCGGCGATTCGTCCAGTCCAATTTCTATTTACTGCTTTAATGTGTACACTGCTATTATTCGCAGGTGTAACTCCGGCACAAGCAGGTAATATGCCTAAAAGTAAGCTCACCGAAGGTACCGACCAACTCCAAAAAATTGATGCTAAAGCTCAAACAGCGATCGACAAACCCGCAACAAGTTTAGAAGAAGTGGAGGAAAGATCCAAAAATGGTCTTAATGAAGTCCAGGGGTCTGCGGACAAAGATAAAATGTACACATCTAAGAGTTCCAAACCAGCCGTCACAGATAAACTGGAAAAAGCTCTAGACAAGATGAACAAGTAGCTACCCTTGTCTCTTCGCCCTTGTAGTGATAAGATTGGCTGATTATAACTAGCTTAGCTAATTTTAATTCAGCCAATCTAACTAAGGAGGAAGGCTCAATTAAATATAATAAACCCTAATGATGGACATTACCCACTATTAGGGTTTTAGATAATTCTAGGATTAAAAATAATTATGCCTACCTACTTACTCCACTTCATTTGAGTTGTTAAATTATCTGACAATTGGCGGTCAAGCCTTTACTAATTCACTAGATCGAATCTTTGGCACCAGTCTATCGCTCACCAACAAAGTTGTGGGAATTACTGGTGCTTCTGGTGCCTTGGGACAAGCATTAGTTGCTGAGCTATCACTCCAAGGTGCCAAAATTATCGCCTTCACTACCAATCGATCGGCAGTATTTCCAGCAGATATCAAAGTAATATCTTGGCAGTTAGGCTCTGAAGCAGAATTACGATCCAGTCTTCAAGAGCTAGATATTCTGATTGTTAATCATGGTGTTAATGTCTATAAAGATCGCTCTATTTCGGCAATTCAACAGTCATATCAAGTGAACAGTTTTTCGGCACTACGACTTGTTGAAATATTTATTGAAACAATCTCACTAGTTGCCGAATCTCCAGCCCAAATATCCACTAAAGAGATTTGGCTTAATACATCTGAAGCTGAAGTCAATCCAGCTTTCAGCCCCCTCTATGAATTATCTAAACGCACACTTGGCGATTTAGTGACACTACTGCGGCTAGATGCCCCCTGCGTTATTCGGAAATTAGTGTTGGGGCCATTTAAGAGTAATCTTAATCCGGTAGGGGTTATGTCACCCCAATGGGTTGCTTGGGCAATTATTATGCTAGCAAAACGAGATTTCCGGAACATTATTGTAACGATCAATCCACTTACTTATCTACTGTTACCGATTAAAGAATTTTGCCAGTCTTGTTACTTTCGGTTGTTTACTAAAAGTGTCAAGCAAGATCCAGATCGACCCCATAACACTCCATTATGAAAAACCCAACTTCTTCGAGAAGTCGGGTTGATGTTTTAATCAGCTTGGTAATTGCTAAATCGAACTATCTATTACCGTCGGGGGACTAAGCTTTGGTAATCAATGTTGTAAGGTGAAATCGTTTGAGGTTGATTGCCGATGCTACCGAGTTTTTTGGCCATCTCCATGAATAGCGCAGGATCGCCGGCTTTGGGTTTTTTGTCTTGGGGAATGTAACTGCGCACAGCAGCTTGCCAAGAAGCTTTCGGGAATCCTAGCTGATTACGATGGTAGGCATCATAGCGAGGGGATTTGATATTGAAGGGTAATTCACTCGCACCAGAAGGTAGTACGCGCCGACGTTGGAAGGGAACGATGCTATCACCGAAGTTTTCCAAATACTCATCACTATTGAGCAGGTCGTTAATAAAACCCGCCCGACCTTTGGTGCCAATCACAATCGACCAAGCAATTTTTTCAGCGTCGCTATACACATCCCGTCCGAGAATCTTCTGGACACAATGTTCGACGAAGCGATAGTTACTATTGAGATTATAGAAACTATTGGTGAAAGTATTGGATAAGCACAGTCCACGAATAAAGTCTCGCACCGTGATCTGACCACTCCGAAGCTGCGACTCTAGGTATTTTTCCCGATCTGCGGCAAAGGCATGGAAAAAAATCTGCCGGTAGGCTACGCCAATCAAAGTATCAATCTGACTGGAGGACAATAAGTTATCTGTGGAGAATATTCGGGCTTGCTCGTCACTACCGACTTCGTAGCCACTGACACGCGAGTTCTGGCTGGAAGGGGAGTATTCTAATAAAGGGATAGGCATATATTTAAAGTTCTCTATCTTACGAAACTTTACAAATTGTTCTCATCATAATCCCGATTTGGTGCCCACTTCTGACCCTGATGCAAAAACATTACATTCCTTAATTTTCGCTCAAACTTACAGCTATCAACCTTCTCACTATTTATAAACGTACCACTTTGGCACACCTTACCAGTCATCATTGGTGATGGGCATAGGTAGTCGGAGCTTGGGGAACCGAAAAAAGGTATCCCCATCATCATCAACTTCTGGAATGCCATTCAGCAGACGCACTTGCTCGTCGAGGAAAACTTTGGCAGTCTGAGTACTCACTTGGGAGATCGCAATCAATTGAATTAACGAAATACAACTATCCTGCTGTCGTAATAGCTGATAAAAAGCTGTCTCTAGACGTTTGCGTCGATCGGCGTTGTAGACAAATCCTGCCGTTCCTGCACCTAAACCCAAGAGGATCAGTAATTGAATCAAGCCCATAAAGGTGAATACTTGGCGGTGGGTCATATAGTAGCAAGTATACCGACTTTCAGACCCTTGCTGGCGATTTATCGATCGCGGAGCGTCTGCCGTGGCGAAACAGCCTTTTGGCACAAAAATCGCCGATAATAGCACTGGATAGCGTCTGTTCCTATGCACCAGTCAAGCGTTGATTACCTCCCTCTTTACCTATTCTTAATCCGTGGATGAGCATCCTTCCCTAAATATGGCAGTCGCACGATTGGGGGCGACTGAACCAGATAATTATGCTGTGTGGGTACTCAGAGCACCATATCCTGGCGGCTATGTAATTGAAAATTGCAATTGGACAGTCAATCTCACCCAAATCTGGCTGGGGTGGCAAGATCTGTTTAGCCCTGGTTGTCAGCCTTACTGCTTGCCTTGCCATCAAAATATCGAGATCCCACAATTAGAGTTAGAGATTGCCACTCCCGCGACTGCAAATTCACCCCAAAGTTATAGTAGTAGCTTAATGCAGCACTTAGGACTAAATTTGTGGCAGTGGTTATTTGGCGGACAGGTCGGAACTGCTTTTGCTCAAAGTCAGGGGATGGCGATCGGTCAGGGTAAATCGCTCCGTCTCCGCCTCGAAGTTCGCGATCCAGATCTAATCCCATTACCCTGGGAAATCATCCAGCCACAGCCGGGGAAGGCGGCAATCTCGCTCAATCAGCAGGTACTATTCAGTCGCACTAATAGCGATGTCGATCCGCTACCGCCCCAGCGACTCGATCGATCGATCAAAATCCTGTTAGTTCTGGGGCAAAATATGCCTGGTACGCCCCATCTCGACCTCCAGCAAGAATCCGCAACTATCGCTCAAATTTTACGCAACACGATGCCGAGTGGCTTTAACCCACCTAATCGGCTCAATCCGGCTGGTTGTCAAGTCGATACTCTCGTTCAACCGACTCCCGATGCACTGATTGCCGCCTTAGAGAGCCAACAGTACAATCTATTTTTCTATGCTGGGCATGGGATGCCTGCGCCAGATGGCGGCTTGTTACTCCTCAACGATCGCGGTGGTTTGAATGGAACGGAATTGGCACAAGTTCTCGTCCGGCGGGGTGTCAAACTCGCGGTATTTAATTCCTGCTGGGGCGCACAACCATATCAACACAAACAACAGACAGTTCCCCGCAGCAGTCTAGCTGAAGTCCTGCTCCATCACGGTGTTCCCGCTGTACTAGCGATGCGGGATACGATCGCCGATCGCGAAGCTTTGAGCTTTATTCAGACCTTTACTCAAGCTTTAGCCCACCGGCTGAGCATCGACGAAGCTGCGGCGATCGCCAGACAGCAATTGCTAACTCTGTATAAATATAATCAACCTGCCTGGACGCTACCGATTCTCTACATGCACCCGGAGTTTAATGGGGAACTAATTAGACCGATTTCTGAAGCGATTACCGAAATTCCCTCAATTCCCCAAGCAATTCCCGCCGCATATATGCGATCACTCAGCTTTCACACCAATCCTGATTTTCCCATCAATGGTGGTTTGATGCGCGTCGGTAGGTCTGCCGATAACGATCTAGTTGTCTACGAACCTTGGGTTTCTCAACGTCATGCAGAGATTATCTACCGTTCTTTTAATTCTGCCGATCCCGTTACAGCGTTCTACTACCTTCGGGACTTTTCCCGCTTTGGCAGCTATGTGCAGGTAGAGGAAGGTAAGTGGCTCAAAGTTCACGCCCAAGAATTTCCGCTCCAATCTGGAATGCAGGTTAAATTCGGTAGTGAGGAAGGACAGATTTTGGAATTTAGAATCGAGGGAATTTGAGGATGGAGCTGATATTCTCGCCTAAAAGCTTTTCGACCTTTGCGGAATCAAGCCGGAGTAAAATGTAGTTAACAACAGCAGCATAATAACCCTTAGATAAACTTCACCGCGAAAAAGTTCCCAGAGGTTATCAAATTGGTTACATAAATTAATATACTATATCGTTAAACCCCGTAGCATACGCAAGGAGAACAACCATGTCATCAGATCGCCAACCTGCACTCACCCATCAATCTCAAGCTGAAGCCGAGTTGACAGATTGCCTCCTCGCGTCGCCAACACTCGACTATCCGTGGAATCCTGCCGAACCAGAGACAGCCGACTACTATGCCGAATCTGACAGCTACATGAGCCTAGATGACTGGTCGGATGAAGAACTTCAGGCGAGATCTCAATCTTTTTTTACACAAATCCAATCTTGTTGGGCCGATTCACCTAGTCCCGAATTAGCCCTAAGCCCGATGGCAGCACTCGCCGCCAAGTTTGGCGATCGAGTACCGCAACAGTGGTTAGCGGCGATCGCCGCCAAAGTTAGCAGCCTGACCACGAGTAATCTCGAACCGGTAGAGCAGTTAGTGCAGTCGGTGCAGGATTTGCTCTCCAATTGGGCGACTGATGATTTGTTGGTAATCGCGCGTCCCTATGCCTATGCAATGCGGTGCGATCCTGGCGTAAACGATCCCAATCGCATTGTTAGACCCTTGGAGTGGACAGAATTATCGGAGCTAGAACGAGCTAAGTTAACTATCCTCATCGCTCAATACGCGATCGATAGCACTAAAGATTTAAACTCAAATCATTAGACCATTGGAGTGGACAGAAATATCCGAGTCAGAACGAGCCAAATTAATTATCTTCATCTCCTCACCTCTCGGCTAAAAGCATTAAGCTACAACTCTTCGAGATCGAATGTATTGCACGAATATATTGTAGCTTGTGTTAGAAATGATACTTGGAAATTACCGAGTTCTTACTGTTGCTGCGCGATTGCCGACTAATGATATAGTCATCTCATGTTTAAATCGATATCCTGCAATTAATGATTTACTCAAAGTAAGATCGATTACTTAAAGGCGACTAACATGTTGTGCAGCTCATGATAAAAATGGTGTAGGAATTTCGAGCGTGATCGCAAAAATTTTAATTACTGGTGCCGATGGGCAAGTGGGTAGCGAACTAACTCGATGTTTAGGGAAAGATACTGAAATTATTGCTTTAAATCGTCAAAATTGCGATTTGTCGCAGTTAGATAGTCTAGCAGCAACGCTCGAATCTTTTCATCCCAGCATCATCATTAATGCTGCTGCCTACACTGCCGTAGATCGAGCGGAAACCGAACCTGATTTAGCTCGTGCAATTAATGGACAAGTTCCAGGTGTTCTGGCAACTGTAGCCAAGAAATTGGATATTCCGCTGATCCATCTTTCGACAGATTATGTTTTTAATGGACGAAACTGTACACCTTATCTTGAAGCAGATCTGAGCGCACCAGTAAGTGTTTATGGCACAACTAAACTGGAGGGAGAACAGAACATAGCCAAGAGCGGTGGTAGGTATCTCAATCTGCGAACGGCTTGGGTCTATGGCTGTCATGGTAAAGGCAACTTTGTCAAAACTATGTTGAGATTAGGGGCAACTCGGTCAGAGATTCGAGTTGTCGCGGATCAAATTGGTACGCCAACTTGGGCAAAAACGATCGCGGTGACTATTAAAGAATTGATACCCCAATTAACTCAAGATAAGCTTGAATCGGGCACTTATCATCTCACCAATAGTGGAGTTGCCAGTTGGTACGATTTTGCTGTGGCAATTTTTGATGAAGCTAGTAGTCTGGGGTTTCCGTTACAAGTTAAAAACATTATTCCAATTAGTACGGCGGAATATCCTACGCCAGCCGTTCGTCCGGCTTATTCAGTGTTATCCAATCATAAACTCACTCAGGCACTAGATCGACCTCTTCCTCACTGGCGACATGATTTATCGGTAATGTTAAAAGAGTTAAAAGAGCTAGATCGAATGCCCGCTGGCTAATCTTGTTGGTAATGCTGCAAATTATATTTTAGAGCGTAATTATGACAAATTCAACAATTCTCGTAACTGGTGGTGCTGGCTTTATCGGGGCGAATTTTATATATCTTCAGCGCGATCGAGATAATTGCCGGATTATTAATCTAGATAAGCTCACTTATGCCGGGAATTTAGTGACGCTCTCTGGCTTGGAATCCGATGCCCAGCACACTTTTGTTCGAGGTGATATCGGCGATCGAGAATTGGTAGACAAATTACTCCACCTCTACCAACCTCAAGCAATCGTCAATTTTGCAGCGGAAACTCATGTTGATCGATCGCTCGATAATCCAGCTAGTTTTGTCGAAACTAATGTAACCGGCACCTTCAATCTATTAGAATCAGCCCGTCAATATTGGAAGAGTTTAGATGAATTAGGTCAAAAATCTTTCCGATTTTTGCATGTATCTACCGATGAGGTCTTTGGTTCGCTCTCACCCACCGATCCACCATTCACAGAGACGACACCTTACGCCCCTAACAGTCCATATTCAGCGTCTAAAGCTAGCTCCGATCACTTAGTTAGAGCTTATTTTCACACCTATGGGTTGCCGACTTTAATTACTAACTGTTCTAATAATTATGGTCCCTATCAGTTTCCCGAAAAACTGATTCCCTTGATGATTTTAAATGCGATCGGCGGTAAATCTTTGCCGATTTATGGTGATGGTCAAAATGTCCGAGATTGGCTGTGGGTAGGCGATCATTGCCGCGCGATTGAGTTAGTCTTAACTTCTGGTAAACCGGGTGAAACCTATAATGTTGGCGGTGCCGCCGAAAGAAATAATCTGTGGTTGGTCAATAAATTATGTAAAATTTTGGATGAGTTATTACCTGATTCGCCCAATACGCCCCACAGTCAGTTAATTAGTTATGTGACCGACAGACCCGGTCACGATCGCCGCTACGCGATCGATTTTACCAAGCTCCACACTGAGTTAGGTTGGCAACCGCAAGAGGACATTGAATCGGGATTGCGGAAAACAGTTCAATGGTATTTAGACAATCCTCAATGGTGTCAACAAGTAACAAAGAATAAATACGATCGTCAAAGATTAGGAGTTATCTAATGAAAGGAATTATTCTGGCTGGTGGTTCGGGCACAAGGTTACATCCGCTAACGTTGGCAATGTCCAAACAGATGATGCCCGTATATGACAAGCCGATGATCTATTATCCGCTGTCTACTTTGATGTTGGCTGGAATTCGGGAGATTTTGATTATTTCAACGCCTCACGATTTGCCAGGATTTCGGAAGTTATTAGGCGATGGCAGTCGGTTAGGGCTGAGATTAGAATATGCCGAGCAACCTTTGCCCAATGGATTAGCAGAGGCGTTTATTATTGGCGAGAAGTTTATTGGTAGCGATCGAGTTGCGCTGATTTTAGGGGATAACATTTTCTATGGCGACAGACTCAGTAGTAAGCTCCAAGCCGCAGCAGATTTAGAATCTGGAGCGGTAGTCTTTGGCTACTATGTCAAAGACCCGCAGCGATATGGGGTGATAGAGTTTAATGATGAAGGTAAAGTCGTAGGGATTGAAGAAAAGCCCGCCGAACCTAAGTCTAATTATGCCGTGACCGGGCTGTATTTTTACGATCGCCAGGTGGTGGAAATCGCTCAGAGCATTCGTCCCTCAGCGCGGGGTGAGTTAGAAATCACCGATCTCAATCGGGTGTATTTAGAGCAGGGCAATTTACAGGTAGAGCGGTTGAGTCGGGGGATTGCCTGGTTGGATACGGGTACGCCAGAGAGTCTTTTACAAGCGGCGACATTTGTTGAAACGATCGAGCAACGTCAAGGTTTAAGGATTGCTTGTATTGAAGAAGTCGCTTGGCGGATGAAATTTATCGATCGACACCAACTATTGAAACTCGGTGGTGAGTTACATAAAAGTAGCTATGGTCAGTATATTCTCGGTTTAGTTGATTAGACGATCTAGGATTGACAACTCCAATAAACTTCTTCTAGTCCAACTTGATGATCTTCGGTCATCCAGACTAGTCCCGCTTTGATGACTTTGCCATCGACGAGAGTTACCACCGAAAAATTCCGGACAGTCCGTTCGATGGTTGAAAGAATCCGAGGACAACGAGCGGCGTTGAGATAAACTGTCCCAGAACGCACGACAATGGGCTGACGCAGGTGTTCTTTCGTATGTCTGAGTTTGTGGTGCATGTGACCAAAAGTAACTAGGGGAATCGATTTACCTTGGGCTTGGAGAATAGAGATCGCAGCCGCGAAATCAGGATCGCCATAATCACCGCCAATTGGTTCGCCCCAATCCTTACCACAGATAGATTCTGCGTCTTCACCTAGTCCGGTCGGCCCATTGTGCCCGATCGCAATTAGATGGTCGCAGGTGACACTTTGAGCTATCTCGACGATGCGCTGGGTAGATGCGGCAAAACTCCCGATACCATACCGCTCTTCATAAAAATCGCTATACTTCCAAGCTGGGCCACCCCAGCTAAATGGACGACTCCCAATAATTGAAAGGTTAAATTGGGGCAGATCTAATTTGCCATAACCGACACAACTCGCACCTAGTACGTCGATTTGTTGCTGAACTCGGTCTTCGATCAATGCGTCGTAGGGTCGCTTGCTGCGACCCCAATCGCTGGCAGTGTACCAGGCATCATGATTACCAAAGATCGCGGCTTTAGGTAGATCTAGGGCGGCAATCCGACTCACCAGTTCTACTGCTTCATTGCCAAAATCGCCAACGAATAGGACTAGATCTACACCCAAATGTTCGAGGGCGATTGCATCAGCATCTTCCCATTGGTCGTGAACATCACCAACGATCGCAATTTTAATAGATTGGGGTGGTTTCTCCAGCATGGCCTTGATTTGCACTAGATTTGTGCCTTCACCATTATACGGGACAAACTCGTTCGCGAAGCGTCCCTCAGGGAATCGCCAAATCACCAGCAACCAGCTTTGCGGATCGATTTAAGTAATAACTGGTAACCGATTACTGATAATCGATCGCTAATTTTGGGTAATTTAACTGTAGAAGTGAGTAAATTTTATACTCGACAGGCGATCGAATTCGATCGCGGAACTGCGGATCTTCAAACTCCGTCTCGGTTTTGAGCATTAGGTCCAAATATCATCTACCACTCGTTCGCCTAACTAGAACGTCATTGAGATAGTTAATTATGCACCAAAAAATTCTGGTCTGTGCCTTGATCGCAGCTTCCGTTGCTTTACCGGCAAGTGCTGCTAAAGAAGATAACGATTTAACGCCGCAGGATCTGCGGACTGTTGTGAATGAAGCTAGACAGTGGAAGGGCACGCGCTATCGATACGGTGGTAAGGATAAAAATGGAATTGACTGCTCGCATTTTGTCTATGCTGTCTACAACCATGTTTTTGAGGGCTATGATTACCGGATGGCTCGCGATTATTTGAATGACCCAGATTTTTCGGTTACTTCCTCTGCTCATGTTGGGGATGTAATTGTGTTCCCTGGGGTGGGTGGGGCTTCAGATCATGTCGGTATTATTACTGATGTGCGGGAGAAAAAATTTATTGGTGCCCAGACGAGTACGGGGGTGAAGGAAGCTAGCTACGCTAGTGGTTATTGGGGCAAACGTCCTTATAAAATTTTGACATTACTATCGGCTGAAGACTCTACAGCCGATTCCTCGCGTTGGCGTAGCCTCTCCCCTGGAGAATCGTAATTGCGGCATTCGACGATAAGTTATTAGATCTAGCTTGAGATGCTATGCTGGCAAAACTCTTGATAATCTGATTGAACTTGTTGTGCATATTCCACAGCATAAGCGAGGACTTTTTGCTGCCAACTTAAATCATTCCCAAAAGCTATCAGCTCGTCGGCGATCGCTGCACCGGATTTACCGCTACCATGTAAGTGGGCAAAAGCTGTAACTTGCGCCATGATTGCGATCGTTTTATCTAACTGGGTGAGACTAAATTTACCAGCTTTGAAGCTAATTTTATCTTGGGTCGGCTGAAGTTCTCGCAAGAAATAGCTACTACCATTAAGCTCAATTGCGGCTGATAATGCTGGTGGAGCTGATTGAACTAATTGTTGAATTTTCATTACCCGTGTTGCCTGGTTGAGCCATGCAGGTTGCACTCTCGTTAGATAAGGTTGAAGTGCCGAAACTGGTTGTTGTTTAAAGTC
>JANPJH010000213.1:0-6357 GCA_031425415.1 Chamaesiphon sp. VAR_61_metabat_425
CTCCAACAGTATTTTACCGATCGAGCGTACCGAATTGCTGCTGTCGATCGAGATACCGATATCATCACGTTTGAGGGATTGGTGCGTCCGAGTGTCGTTTTAGCAACACTGCTGACTGGGCTAGCTGCTATTGGCGCACTGTGTCTATCTTTGGTACTGTCAATGCTATTTCCCGATGTCGGGAGGTTATTCTTACTATTGCTGCTAATTGCCCCATTAGCTGGTTGGTTTTACTGGCAAGGCTCAGCTCGTACCGAACAGGTGCGGCTCAAAGTAGAAGCGCAAGAGGGTGAAGAACCATTGCCAACCGTAATTAAAATTAGCGGTCATCGGGATGAATTGGCAGTATTTCAGGAAACACTGCAATTATGTGTCCGTGAAGGGATAAAATGAAAAAGCACTCAAATACCGTTGTGTTTGAGTGCTTATTTGTGAAAACCTAGATCTTAACCAGAAGGTCAGCGTAATTAGTAAGTACTGCTGCCAACAGTCGCTAATGGGCCTTCTGTTTCTGGTTCTAACGATCGCAGACTGGGGAATAGAAAATGGTTTTCTTCGACGTATTGCGCGCCAAATAAACCCTTCTCTGCCCAAAAATAACGATCGGTTGTGTGTTCGTTGCGTTTCACCAGCAGTAAAGCTGGCGGAGCAATGCCTTCGGACAAGATATATTTGCGCGCAGCCGTCACAGGTTTATCTTCGCCACTTTCAATGCTGAACTGTGGCACCTGCTCCAAAATTCTCCGCCCTTCTTGACGTCGCCGACTCTTTCGTTTGCGTCTTCTAGCCAACCGCCTTACCTCCTCTTTGGTGCAGACAGATGTAATGTCTGTTACAAAAGCCGTCGCCATTCTATCCGCTTACTTTCAAAAACTCAAGCCCTACCAAAATACCCTCTTCATCTGCTCAAACCCAATAAAATAAAGAAAAACTAAAGTTATTAGGATGATTTAACCTCAGAAATTTTTATAAAATTTTAATATTCGCAATAAAAATTAATATTAAAGATCGAGATTGTGGTCATAAATTTGGCTGTTATCGCCAATATTATGTCAATCGTGCCAGAATGGTTGATGGTGGCTAGTAACTACACTAGGCTTAATCAAAACTATCTAGGAACTCATTGCTACCGACAAGATCAAACCTTTCGATCTCTTATCTTGACGCACTCAACCTAGAGAATATCTCCAGAATATGTGTTCCTATCTCGATCGCCAGCCGTTATCAACTGTTAACTGATGTCTACCGCTGCAAGTTCTGAATTCATGGCTTTGTGTCGCGCACAGTTACGACTGTTAGCGGAAAGCTTGGGTGCGAGTCGCAGCATTGTCTATCTGACAGAGGCAATGGAAAAAGGTGGCGAGTCAAAATTATTACCCGTCGTAGTTTATCCAGAAACTGAGGTAGTCTGGTCAACGGCGATGTCTCAGATAACCGCACAATCTATCGGCTTAGACTTGCCACCACAGCCCAAGCAAATCAGTCCTAATGACGATCTCCACGTGGCTACATTAACCCCTGCCAAGCCGCTGCGAAAAAGAAAAAAAGAAGATCCAAACAACCGTCGTCAGATCGTTTTACCCCTGGTGTATGATGGGACGATCCTTGGGCTACTAATGACTTCGCGAGAAACACATCCTTGGAATGCCACCGAACAAACAGAAATTCAGCATGTCGCGCAAACGCTGGCGTTAGCTGGAATTTTGGATTTGCGACGCAATTGGTTAGCGATCGAACTCCGGCACCAGCAACAACTGCAACTCCAGCAACAAGATTTGTTACACAATTTGCTCCACCAACTCCGCAACCCTTTGACAGCAATTCGGACATTTGGCAAGCTGTTAATTAAGCGATTACAACCAGAAGATACTAATCAAACTGTTGCTAACAGCATCGTTCGAGAAAGTGACAGGTTACAAGAACTACTGCAACACTTGGAAATTGCGATCGATCTCAATCTGGTGGACGAAGCTGAAAGCGATCCCGACAGTTCTCAAAAATTACCGCCAAGTCTTAACTCAGATCTCAGTCGAAGGGAAAACTTACTACTTCCTGATGCGGCTTTCAGGATCGAATCCTGTCAAGTAGCTGATGTCCTCGATCCGCTAATAATCTCAGCTTCAGCGATCGCCCAGGATCGTGATTTAACTTTTCATGCACATATTCACCCAGATTTACCATTAGTTCAAGCTCATCCCGCTGCATTAAGAGAAGTACTCAGCAATCTAATTGATAATGCTTTGAAATATACTCCCGCAGGTGGAGAAGTTGACATCGATGTAGAACTTTGCAATGTCCCCAAGGGAACGCGCCGCGAACAGGAACAGTCCACGCTGCAAATCTGTGTCAGAGACACGGGGATGGGCATTCCACCACAGGATTTGGCAAAACTATTTACGCGGCATTATCGGGGCGTACAAGCCCAAGGGAGCATCGCGGGTACTGGATTGGGACTGGCGATCGCCAAGGAACTAGTCACTCACATGCACGGTAGAATGGAAGTCTTTAGCCCACCACCGGGTGCAGATTTGGGGACTGAATTTATTTTATGGTTACAATTATTGGCTAGTAGTTAACGTGAGTTATTAAACTACTTTATCAATCTAATCTCTAATGACAATCGATCCTTTAAGTGACGAAAAAGTCATCGATTCTTGGCACAAAAACGCTGCGCCGTGGATTTTCGCGATTCAAGATCGTCAGATCGAAAGTCGTACACTGGTGACAGATCTGGCAATTATCGATGCTGTGCTCAGTCGGGGTAGTAAAACGGTGCTAGATATTGGTTGTGGGGAAGGTTGGCTGACAAGGGAATTGACGGTGAGAGGCATGGATGTATTGGGAGTGGATGTTGTCCCGAAATTAATCCATCAAGCACGATCGATCGAAAACGGTAGATTTGCAGTAGTTTCCTATGAGGAGATTGCTGTTGGGAAGCTGGCGGAGAAATTCGATCTGGTAGTGGCGAATTTTTCCTTACTGGGTGATGAATCCGTGCGAGGTTTATTTCGATCGATAAAATCCCTGCTGAATCCGCATGGTACTTTCATCGTCCAAACTATTCATCCGGCGATCGCTTGCGGTGAATCTCCATATCTAGATGGGTGGAGATCGGGTTCCTGGGCTGGTTTTAGTGCAGATTTTACCGATCCTGCTCCCTGGTATTTTCGGACATTGGCAACATGGATTCAGTTGTATACAGAGGCTGGATTGAAATTGGTAGAGATGCACGAACCGTTACATCCTCACACGGGCAAACCTGCCTCAGTAATTTTCATCGGTGTAGTCTAAATTAACCTCGATCGATCTCAACAGATTTATTAGTTCTGATATATCTTGTGTCGTATCCACTGTTCTTAAATAAACTCGTTCCGCTGGCGTGAAATCTTCCCAGGCGGCTTGTTGACTGGTGAGTAAATCTACCGTCGCATCGGCAATATCCCCCGTTCGTTGCTCTAACCTGTGGCGTAAGATCTCATCTGGTGCAGTACAGTGAATGATCTGGAGTGGAATACCCAGCTCTACGGCAAAATTGACCACAGGGGTACGAAGAGACTGGCGATCGTACTTTGCATCCAAAATTACGGTAAAGCCCTGCTGAGTTAATTTACAAGCCAATTCCAAGACTCGATCGTAAGTTTTGGCAGTCATTTCTGGAGTGTATAAACTGGCATCACCTTTTGCTAATAAAGAAACTCCCCCCAAATGTTTGCGGACTGCATCGGAGCGTAGGTGTACGGCACCAATTTCTAGGGATATCTTTTTACCTAATGTACTTTTTCCCGAACCAGATAAACCCGATAGCATGATTAATTTACCCTGACGCGATCGAGTATATCGCCAAGCTTGGCGATAATAAGCTGCGGCTGTTGTGGCGGCAGCATCTTTATCTGCTTGGGGAATCAGCGGATCGTCGAGGAGGAATGATGTCACTTTTGCCCGCACATAAGCCTGACGACTCAGATAGAGTGGTAATACTTGCAATCCTGCCCAATCACCAGTCTGTTCGACATAGGTATTTAAAAACCGATTGGCAAGATCTTTTCGGCCTCTTGCTTCTAAATCCATCACCGCAAAGGCGACATCATACATTGTATCGACAAACCGAAAAGGCTCGTTAAATTCGATGCAATCAAATAGAAGCGTTTTGTCTTGCCAGCGACAGATATTTCGCAAGTGTAAATCGCCATGACATTCACGAATAAATCCACCAGTCACTCGACTATTAAATAGTTCGAGATGTTGGCTAAGAAATAGATCGGTATATGCTTTGGTTTCGGTATATTGCTGTTGAGTTTGGGCACGTCCAATATATTTTTCAGTCTGATGATAGTTGTCCTCGATCGAAGTCTGAATCTGCTCTACTTTACCGAAACTACTAATGTATTCGCTGGTTTGAGCATTGGCATGAAATTGAGCAACCACCCGCCCCATTTCTTCGATCTGTTCGACAGTAATCATGCCAGCCTCGAACATATTACTGAGCAATGCTGATTGCGGAAATTGCACCATCTTGACCGCATAATCTACCACTTCGCCATCATCACCCAAGTGATAGTTATTGTCTTGTTTCGCGATCGGCAATACTTCTAAATATAACTCTTTCGCTCCTCGTTGATTGAGGCGGATTTCTTCTGTACAAAAGTTCTGACGTTTAGCAACAGTAGAATAGTCTAAAAAACCAAAATTAACTGGCTTTTTGAGTTTGTAAACAAATTCTCCGGTGAGTAAAACATACGAGGCATGAGTTTGCATCAGTTGAATGGGGCTAGTAACCGGATGAGGATAAAATTCCGGCACTAACATTTGGCGAATTAAGTCTGGCAGATTTGATTCATTTGACATGATTTAGATTTTAATCGACATTGATACCTAACTCTCTAAGCTTAGCAGCTAGTAAATTTGCCCTTCCTCGCTCTTTGTTAGCTTCCTGACTCGCTTCCTCTGCCCGTTGATTAGCTGTATCAGCTCGTTGTTGCGCCTGAATTAGTTGTTCTCGATCGGTACCTACCCAATTTCCAGGTCGATCGTACCACTTCAACCACTTACCTTCGATCCCAAAATATACTCCTTCCCAAATACCCAAACCCAACCCCAATTCCTCAAACCAAAATCCTTGTCCGCTTACTGTTAACTCCACATACCGCGCACCCTGCAAGCAAAACAGCCGAAACTGGTTAGAGTATCTGTCGTAAACCACGTAATAAGGCACCCGCAAAATCTGCTCGTATACCTGCCATTTAGTCGGCGGTTTACCCACGACTCGCAAAGTCTGCCCCAAGTCTTCCGCCTCTGTACCAGGCGATAATAACTCCACCATCAAAAATGGTGCCACGCCCTCTTGCCACATCACATAACTCAATCTCAGCTCTGTCTGGGATTGACTAGCAGGTGCCCCTAATACCAAAAACCAATCGGGTCGTTTGTACCAACTTGTATGCTTGACATCATAGTAAAGATTCAAGTCAGCTCCGATAAAAAACTCCGCAACCGCAGGCTGACAAGTTTCTCGCAATAATTTGGGCTGAAAATCATGAAATTCATCAGGCAAGCCCATCTCCTCCGGATCTTCACTAGGCAAGTCGTACATTGTTGGCAGTGTTTCGATACCAGGTACAGCAGAATGATTTTGGTACATACTTTCTATGCCTCACGATGTTTTTTATTTTAGCCAATTCTCCAAAGGAAAGGCTACGACGAGCCGCTTCAACGATCGGGTTTCCCGACCGGAGTGCGCCGCTGTTGTAAGATGTGAGTAAATACACCCAAACTCTTGTAGATACCTGCTAGTATCAACACCCCAAGCATTATGTCCGAACTGTGGAAATATGTATCCCCAGGTATTCCCGATGAATTGTTTGCCCGATTGCCAGGGATTCCCATGAGTCAGCGCGAGATTCGATTGCTGCTGATTTCTGCTTTGAGATTAGAAGCAAACTCAGTTATCTGGGATATTGGTGCGGGAACGGGGACGATTCCAGTAGAAATTGGGTTATTATGCCCTCAAGGACAAATTATCGCGATCGAGCGCGATGAAGAAGTCGCTAATTTGATTCAACTCAACTGCGATCGATTTGAGGTAAGTAATGTCCAAATCATCGTCGGCAGCGCGCCACAATGTCTCCAACAGATCCGACCTTTGCCGCAACGAGTCTGTATTGAAGGTGGCAAAGCAATTAAACCTATTTTGCAACAAGTTTGGGAATACTTACCAATAACAGGACGTGTAGTAGTGACAGCCGCTAGCCTAGAATCTCTCTATGAAATTTCGGAAAGTTTTACTCACTTACATGCACGCAATGTGGAAGTTGTTCAAGCAGCCGTCAATCGCTTAGAGACTAGAGGCAATAGCCGTCG
>JANPJH010000214.1:0-3244 GCA_031425415.1 Chamaesiphon sp. VAR_61_metabat_425
ACCGCCGACGAACTACCCTGCTCTGACGATACTCCCGTGGATAACGAACTTCAAGAACTAATCCCTGGCTTGCTCAAATCGATTCTCCAGATTTTATGGGCAGACCGCATGGATTGGTTCTTCGGAATTGACATGGGAATCTATTATCATCCCGAACAACCGCCGATCGTGCCTGATGGATTCCTTAGTCTGGGTGTAGAAAGATTTTATGACGAAGAACTGCGACCTAGTTATGTTTTATGGGAAGAGCAAGTTGTACCCAGCTTGGTGCTAGAAGTAGTTTCAGTTACACCCGGTCGAGAATATACCAGCAAACTGGATGAATATGCCAAGATGGGAGTCTTGTACTACGTCATCTATAATTCTAAACGACGACGCAAGCCGAAATTAGAGATTCATAAGCTAGTTAAAGGTTTGTATGAGTTACAAGATCGCCATCCATTCTGGATGCCAGAAATCGGACTAGGGATCGGCTATGAGCGTGGTAACTACTGCGGTATCACCAGGGATTGGCTCTATTGGTACACCGAGAATAACGAACGCTATCCTACGCCCAGCGAACAGATCGATCGAGAACGAGATCGATCAAATCGATTAGCCGCTAAACTCCGCGCATTAGGGATAGATCCAGATGCGGTTTAATCTAGCAACCTAGATAATTCAGCTAATTGTGTTATGCCGCAATCTGTATGTTCGGGCCAGTCAAAACTGCCGGTGACATCCAAATGTACCGTCGCCGTACCTGCGTTGCGCCCAGCTAATAGATCGAAGATATAATCACCCACAATCACGCCTCGATCGGGAGTTGCATTCCAACGTTGTAAAATCTGTAAAATTCCGTCAGGCTGTGGCTTCGGAGCGCAGCAGTCGCGGCTGAGTATTGCTTCCGGTTCAAAAAACTCTAATAGTCCGCAGGCGGCAAGAGTTGCATGAGCGATCGATTTACTATTGCGGGTGAGAATACCGATCCGGCTGTCATGCAAAGATCTCAGCCGTTCGAGCAATTCTCCCGCGCCCGGTTGAGCTTGAGTAGTTTGGGCGATTTCCCACTCGATCTGATAGAGTTTTTCCCATCGGGGCTGCGCTTGGGCTGGGGGAAGTTCGGCAAGTGCTTCGAGAATCGGTCGATCGTTGGGTAGATCCAACGCCGCCCGAATCGCTGCAAAATCATGATTGGCGATCGTCAAGGTACCATCCATATCAAAAATCCAGCAGTCTCGTTGGCGTAGCCTCTCTGGAAGAGAATCGGTTAAATTTAGCATCAGGTGCTTCTAGGATGGTATCTCTAGCATAAATCCCTACCGAGACAAATAATTGGCAGGGAACTCTAGATAGTTTCAGTAATTTTAAGCTCGATTCATGCAACGCATTACCATCGACCCCAGCCAAATCGATAACAGCAACATTACCCTCACGACCGCTCAACATCACTACCTCACACGCGTGATCCGCCTGCAGAATGGCTCTCAATTTCAGGCGATCGATGGTACTGGAAACGTTTACCTTGCCCAAATCACCAACGATACCGCCCAAATTATCCAATTAATTACCACAGATAGTCAAAACCTCTCTCGTTCTGTCACACTCATCTGTGCTCTCCCCAAAGGCAATAACTTTGACGATCTCGTCCGCGCCTGTACCGAACTCGGCGTAACTGAAATTATGCCCGCCCTGAGCGATCGAACATTACTCCAGCCCAGTCCGCAAAAGCTCCAGAGATGGCGCAAAATTGCCCAGGAAGCCGCCGAACAATCGGAACGTAGCTTCGTGCCGAAGATCGTCGAACCAGCAGCTTTAACGGCAATTTTCGGAGCTTGCGCGTCGTCTTCCGACGATCGCATCCCTGCTGTGGCACACAAATATATCTGTGAAGCCAGAGGTGAACATCCACACCTGCTAACCTGCTTGCAATCCACTCTAATCACTGAGTCAATTATCATCGCGATCGGGCCAGAAGGCGGCTGGACGGATGGCGAACTCGATCGAGCACTCACATCTGGCTTTCAACCCGTGTCCCTCGGACGGCAGATTCTCCGCACGATTACCGCACCGATTGTGGCATTATCGATTGTTGCTGCGATCGCCAGTACCACCCCTGTCCCCAAGTCTTGATATAATAGCCACCTTCAGGTGGTGTAGTCACCCCGATCCTCGTCCATCGCTGAAACAGGGTAGCAAGGTGCAGATAAATTTATTAGATCGAGTCAGATTGGGAATTGCGGTATTTGCAGCGAAGACGATTACCTCGATGATTCGGACGTTCAAGCTAGGTGCGGCGAGCGTTCTGCCTGGAACTATTGGCAAGCGGCTTCACCCGCAGATTTTATCCCTACTCTCCCAACAGATTAAATATGGGGTAATTGTCGTTGCTGGCACTAATGGCAAAACTACCACTGCACTATTATTGCGAGGCATCTTAGAAAAAGATGGCTGGAAAGTAATTCATAATGAGGCGGGTGCCAACTTAGTTAATGGTTTGATTACGACATTATTAGAGAAAACTAGTCTGACCGGACAACTCAAGGCGGATTATGCAATTCTGGAAGTAGATGAAAATGTCATTCCGATCGTTTTACCTCAACTCAAACCCAAATATGTCCTTGCGCTGAATCTGTTCCGCGATCAACTCGATCGATATGGTGAAGTCGATACGATTACCTATCGGTGGGGCAAGGCAATTGCTGAATTAAATAGCGATAGCATCCTGGTTGTCAATGGTGACGATCCAGCTCTAGCTTATATGGGACAACAAGTCGAACAGAGCAATCGACCTAAACAGGTTAAATATTTTGGGTTAACAGAACCAGACCAATATCTCGATGAAATGCCCCACGCAGTTGACTCGATTTACTGTCCCAGTTGCGGCACTGGACTAGTTTATGCTGGCGTGTATCTTTCACATCAAGGTGATTATCATTGTCCTAAATGTAGCTTCAAAAAGAGCCAACTCTCGATCGATAGTAAGGAATGGCCGCAGGTACTGATCGGTGTTTACAATAAATACAATACCCTTGCTGCTGTGACGATTATGGAATCGATCGGGATTGGTAAACCAGTTATTTTAGATACCATTAATAACTTCCAAGCTGCCTTTGGTCGATCGGAGGAAATCATTTACAATGGCAAAAAAGTTCGGATTTTACTCACCAAAAATCCCGCCAGCATGAACGAAACCATCCGTGCTGTCAGTCAAGTTAAAACCCATGGCGGTTCACCCGTAAGTTTAATGGTACTCAACGATCGC
>JANPJH010000215.1:0-5781 GCA_031425415.1 Chamaesiphon sp. VAR_61_metabat_425
ATTTCCCATCAGTATGTGGCCCTGCGCCTGTTAATAAGACTACGCCAATGCTGGTATCTTCCCTAGCATCACAAAAAGCATCATACATCTCAAACACTGTCTGGGGACGAAAAGCATTCCGTTTTTCGGGACGATTGATGGTTACTTTTGCAATGCCATCGGCTTTATGATAGAGAATATCGGTGTAAGTTTTAACCGATCGCCAAGTAATTTCCATATTTGAGCTGAGATGCTGAACAAAGTTTAGTGTACCGCGATCTCTAATCCCCAACCCTAATCCCCATCCCCTAAATGACTATTTGGCAAGTAGATATCTCTAGTCGCCCTCAACGAAATGAACAAGGCGAAATTCTCTGGGAACTAGTCATCTGTAGTGCCGATGGGGATTGGTACCACACTAGTAGTTGCCCTCAAAAGCAAGTCAACGCTGATTGGATTGTCATGCAGTTCCAATCAGCCGCAGCAGAGAATCTTCCTCAACTGATCCAAGTTTTTCGCCCTCAAAGTTGGGGATTAGTTCAGACAGCGGGTAAGGAATTAGGGATTGAAGTTATCGCCACTCGGCGCACAATTGCCCTGAAAAAGTTACTCCAAGAACAGGCAAACAGTTATGGAATCGCTACTTACCAGCCACTGAACATCGAATCACCACCCCCACAACCCATCGATGATGTGCTGATTGGCGACAAGTGGCAATTTGTCACCCTCACAGCCAAAGAGTTAGTCACAGGTTTTAACGATCGACCGATACCAGTCGTCTCAATGCCAGACTATTTATTACCCCCTCATTGGGGTCTAGGTGCGAATGTAGCTATCCCTGGTGTAATTATCTACGGGGGGAGGCAATCGATGCAGCTAGCGCGGTGGGTGGCTGAAACAGAGCCTGTCAGCCTCAATTATTTGGGCGACGATCCGGGGGGCTTGATATTAGATGCCGGTTTAGCCGACAGATGGGTGATGTTAACATTTAACGATCCAGAAGTCAGTCAAGCCGCCAAACTTTATGAAGCACGGAAAAAACTCGTGCATGGCTTACATTTTCTATTGATAACTCCCGATGATTCTGGCATCACAGATAGTGGAATTTGGTTATTTCAAAACAGCTTTTAAAATACTTCCCCTTTCCCCTACTCCCTAACTCACAGCCACCCACGTAATTTATAGACGAAGATGCCGATGTATTCTTTGATGGCTTGGGTTGTTTGAGCAAGGTTTTCAGCATCGGGTATAAAACTAAGAATTGCTGATTCAGTTTGGCGATTAGGTTCATCTATTTCTAGCTGAGAAATATGATAATCAGTTGGTGCGGCGATCGCGTTAATTCCTAAGTTTTTAAAAATCGCTATCGATCGCGGCATGTGCATCGCTGAAGTTACGAGTAAAATAGTTTTAAAATTCTGCTCCTGTAAAATCTTTTTGACATTGACAGCATTATCACGAGTATTGTAAGAATCACCTTCCAGCAAAATATCTGAATTAGGCACACCCATTGCTACTAACAATTTAGTTAAGTCTTCAGCTTCAGGTTTACCCGCACCTTTCCAAGCAATTCTGCCGCCACTAACAATTATTTTTGGAGCTTTACCTGCACGATATAAAGTAGCACCATACCAGACTCGATCGCCTGCATCTGTGAAATCTACATCAGGACGAGGATAGGCTTGAGATCTAGTCCCACCACCCAAAACGACGATCGCGTCAGCACTTGGTAATTCAGCTCCTGGGATATTCTGCCACTCTAAAGATTGAACTAACCAATGGCTAGTCCAAGCATTACTACTGAGAAATAAAATAATTAAAGCTGTTGCAATAACTGCGGGAGTCCATTTAGAATTTATCCACCACAAAATTAGGGCAGCTATTAGCAATAAAGATATTGTACCCAGTGGGTAGAAGATTAAAGGAATCAGTTTTGACAGGAATAAAAACATGAATAAAATTAGTCCTTATTCATTTGGTTGATTCCGAGAGTTAGGAGTTGGGAGTTGGGAGTTGGGAGTTGATTCCGAGAGTTGGGAGTTGGGAGTTAGGAGAGAAAAGCATTTACCCTTTACCCTTTACCCTTTACCCTTTACCCTTTCCCCTTTCCCCTACACCTACACCCATTTAATCTTCCGCAAAGATATAGCGACGTAACTCCTCCGGATTGGGTTCGGGACTGTTTTCAGCGAATTCAACAGAATCATCAACTAGATCTTGAATTTCCAGATCTAGTGCGGTAAGTTCCTCTTGGGTAGCTAGCCCTTCAGCCAACAGGTGCCCAGCTAACTTTTTAATTGGATCGCGGGCGAACCAAAAATCCTTCTCTTCCTGGGGTCGGAGTTCGTCTGGATCTGCTAGGGAGTGACCGCGAAAACGGTAGGTAAGGGCTTCAATCAGGGTTGGGCCTTCTCCAGCACGGGCGCGAGCTACTGCCGCCTTCGCGACGCGATAGACAGCCAGGACATCCATGCCATCCACTTCTATTCCAGGCATTCCAAAGGCTGCACCTTTAGTATAGATTTCCGGCACAGAAGTAGCACGTTCATGAGACATACCGATCGCCCATTTATTGTTTTCGACGACATAAATCATCGGCAATTTCCACAAAGAAGCCATATTCAGACATTCAAAGAACTGTCCATTATTTGCCGTACCATCACCAAAGAAACAGGCAGAGACTAAATCAGAACTAGCATCACCATTAGCTTCACGCCGATATTTGCTGGCAAAAGCTGCACCAGTTGCCACCGGAATCCCTTCCCCGATGAAGGCATAACCGCCGAGTAATCTATGTTCTTTAGAAAACATGTGCATCGAGCCACCACGCCCTTTGCTACAGCCTGTTTCCTTGCCAAACAATTCTGCCATCACTTCACGGGCGGGGACACCGGCACTAAGAGCATGAACGTGATCGCGATAAGTACTAGAAACATAGTCCTGTCCGGGTCGCATCGCTTTGATTACGCCGGAAGCTACGGCTTCTTGACCGTTGTACAGATGGACAAAACCAAACATTTTGCCCCGATAGTACATCTCCGCGCACTTATCTTCAAAGAAGCGACCTAGAATCATGTCACGATATAACATCAAGCCTTCTGCTTTGGTGACTTCTCCTGGCTGTGGCTCAAATGCGGGTAAAGTTCTCTCTTGAACCATGGGGTTGTTTAATCCACTTGTGTGCGATCGATATTGTCGCTTATTTGGGTCATGGTGGCTAGGGGTCGGAGGTTAGGAGTTGGGAGTTGGGGAAAGGGGAAAGGGGAAAGGGGAAAGCCCAAACCCCAGGGCTTGACTAAAAATTGTAATGTTGTACTATATTTGTTGTTAACTCTTTATCATTAACTGTAATCTGACGATCGAGTCAAATCTAGAGTAATATAGTTTTCAGTTCTTGCGGTTTAGGGTTTACCTAAGTTGCGATCGTGATGATAAAGTAGTAAGTCATAAAAGCTAATTAGGTCAGTAAACACTAGATACAGAAGAAGAGAAGATCGAGCGGATAGTTAAAGGCTGTGGACTCACCACTAATTGCTATCTATTATCGATCGAGCCGCCAACTGCTAGCTGTTAACTAATAACGAAGTTGTTCATGGTGTATTAGGTGAACTGTGCGAATTCCGCTTGATTATTATCAGATTTTGGGCATACCGGAGAGCAGTCTATCGGAGCTAGAGCAAGCGTATCAAGATCGCTTGCACCAACTGCCCCGACAGGAATATTCAGATGCGGCGATCGAATCTCGCAAGCAACTAATTTCCTTGGCTTATCAGGTATTGAGCGATCCGCAGCAACGAGAACAATATGAAGCAACGCAGTTCGCTAACCTATCCACAGAGGTGGAAGCGGGCGCGGTAAGCGTCGGCCAGGCTGTGACATCATTTGTTGGTGGAGTCGCCCCCCTAGAGCATCGTCGTCCGGAATTAGAAATTGCTCCAGAACACTTCCTGGGTGGCTTACTGATTTTGTTCGAGCGGGGTGAATACGAAGAAATTAATAGTATTTGTATGCCATATATTGGCAACGATGGGCGGAGTAGTAATAGTGGCAATCTCCATCTCCCCATCGTCTTGACTCCGAGTGGTAATTTGCAGCCGGAAGCCGAGCGCAGCATCGATCCGACGGTGATGTCCAAACTTAAGCGCACCGCAACAGGCAACCATATCATTCCGCTCAAGCCAGATATCGTGCTAACGATGGCGTTTTCACTAATCGAGTTGGGCGATCGAGAATGGCGTGATGCTTGCTATGAAGCGGCTGTCAGCCATTTTGAAACCGCGCGGAAGATTCTCCTCCAAGAAGATCTATTTCCCCAAATTCAAGGCCAAGTCGAGCGTCGTCTCGACAGGTTACGTCCTTATCGAGTAGCTTATCTCGTCGCATTACCACTCGATCGTCACGAACAGCGAAGACAAGGCATCCAGTTCCTCGAAGAATTACTCGAAAGTGCCTGTGTCAACGAAGTGGAATGCAAACACCGCTTTGGACTCAATAGCGAGCGGACAATCCAATTTATCCATGAAACCCTGCCTCACCTCACCGCCGGTGAGCAAAGTCATTTATTCAGTCAACTGGCACGAGAGTCACATCAACTAGGTGCCGACTCCCTGACACACATGCAGTTGGCCTGTACCTATCTCCACGTTCATGCACTAATTGCCCAAGGGTTTGCCTATCACAATCCCCAACTCATCTATCGGGCGCAGCAGATTATCCTCTATCGGCTCAGTCAAAGGTTGGATGTTAGCATTGAGCAAGCAATCTGCGCGATCCTTATGGGTCAAACCGAAGAAGCTCAAGCCATCCTCGTCGCCGCACCAGAGTCAGCAGCATTGGTCGTCATCCGCCAACAATCCCAAGGATTGCCCAACTTACTCAGAGGATTGTGTTGGTATATTGAATCTTGGCTGAAAGATGAAGCCTTTCCCTGCTTCCGCGACCTAGTTGATAGCGATCCTTCGCTTCATACCTATTTTAGCGATCCCGATGTCCAAGATTTCGCCGATCGAGCTAGCGTTGCCTTAGCAGGGCAAGTACAAACCGATCGAGATATTTCTGGCTGGGCAACCTCGGCACCGCAATTGATTGATGTCCCACCCTCTGGCGACCTCTCACCCTCTGGGAATCTCAGTCACCCTTATCCCCATCGCGGGGATGCAGTCAGTGAGACACTATCGGCTACACCACATGCGGATCGCCAGTTCGATCGGAGTATTCCCCACATCGGCGGTCGTCCGAGCAATTTAACTACCGCTTGGCAATCCTCCCAAGATCAGTTGGGAAGTGGGATTGTCCTTCCAGCGGAGCGAGTTGGACAAGCACCACCACCGCCGACCGGCGAGCAAGCACCAGAGGAATCAGATAATAGTAATGTCATTCAACTGGAGCGCGAACGCTTGCGTCGTCGTCCTTCAGTCCCAACGGCGAGAACTATCGACGGACAGATCGCCGAAACTTACGGCGAGCAGATTCCCCTTACACCCGAAACAAGTAGCAAACTGGTACCGACCAGCAAATCTACTAAATTGACGCACGTTGGCGACAACAATAGTGGGGCAATCGTCCGCCGGCGGCAACGCCGCAGACCGAATATTCCTCGAATCTTGCTGGTGGGTACAGGTGGTGCCACCTGTGTCTGGGGAGCCGTTTGGCTGGTAAATGCAGCTTGGCAGCAGATCCAATCTGCCAGCAATATTACACCAACCGGAATCCATTCGCCGATCCCCGATCCGCCCGCACGAGATCCTGTCCAACCAGCAGCTCGATCGCCCAAACCGCAAATCAAGCCAGTCGTGGTCGGAC
>JANPJH010000216.1:0-20481 GCA_031425415.1 Chamaesiphon sp. VAR_61_metabat_425
TTAGCTTGAGCAGCATGGGCAATCGCCTCAATTAAGGCAGCAGCTTCGGCAATCTGGTCAAAAAATAGTTGGTCTGCTTCATTGAGATTTTCACCAAATCTTTCGTTGATGAGGTCGATAAGACGAGAAAGCGGTACATCATTTTCTCTTACTTTTCCGCTACCGACATCTTTTGGGCCATCGAGTGCTGCGGCGTAGCCTTCAGATAAACCGATCGAGCCTTCACTAATTTTTTGAAGTCGATAATATTCGAGTTGAATCTCCTCGTCGAATTGGTAGCCGAGTTCGGACTTTCGTTTGGGCAGCTTCAAGGCTAAGTGCTTGAGATAGGTATATAACTTCTCCAAATCGCTATCTTGATAAGGAATGATTTGACTCAAAAAAGCATACAGATTTTGGAAGGCTTTGACTTTGCCTCGCCATAACTCTGCTTCATCCTCTTCCTTTGTTTGAAACACCTGAAATCTAGCAACTGCTTTGTCTAGCAGGGCATTCATGTTTTTGTGATCGGCTGGACTCTGCCGCTGTTTGGGTGCAAAAAATATTTGATAGAAGTCAGTAACTTCAGCATCTAGATAAATATTGGATTCATCTAACTGGGCTTGAATTTGATATAGTCGATCAGGATCGACTTCTTCACCCATAGTTGCCCCATCAAAATAGACTTTAAAAGCTGCTTTTATTTCTTCTGGATCGTTGACAAAATCAAGAATAAATGTCTCTTCTTTGAGTGGATGAGTCCGATTGAGTCGGGATAGAGTTTGCACTGCTTGAATGCCTGCTAGCCGCTTATCGACATACATTGTATGGAGTAAAGGTTGGTCGAAGCCAGTCTGATATTTCTCTGCGACGAGCAACACCTGATATTCATTGGTGGCAAATTCTTCTGGTAGATCTTTATCACGAATACCACCATTCATGGCAACCTCGGTATAAGTTTTATCGGCGATTTTGTCATCAATGACAGTGCCAGAAAAAGCCACCAAGCTTTTAATCGGATAGCCTTGTTCTGCAATTAATTTATCAAAAGCTTGCTTATAACGCACGGCTTCCATTCGTGAACCTGTCACTACCATCGCTTTCGCTCGACCTCTAATTTTGTGGCGACTATAGTTTTGGAAATGTTCGACAATAATTTCGGTTTTCTGAGCGATATTATGAGGGTGGAGACGCATATAGCGGCTGAGAGCGCGAGCGGCTTTTTTGCTTTCGACGTTGGGGTCGTCTTCACAGGTTTTTAGTAATCGATAGAAAGTTTGATAGGTGATGTAATTTTTGAGGACATCCATGATAAATCCTTCTTCGATCGCCTGACGCATGGTATATCTACTAAATGGGATACCATTCCGCCCAAAGACTGCGAGGGTTTTATGTTTGGGCGTGGCGGTGAATGCAAAAAAGCTAAGATTGGGCTGATGTCCGCGCTTTGCCATACTACGGTACATCGCTTCTAAATCTGACTCGCCTTCTTCCTCTGCTATTTGTCTCGCTCTCTGGCGCAACTCTTCGCCACCGAGTACTTCTTTGAGAGTAGTAGCAGTTTCGCCGGATTGGGAGCTATGCGCCTCGTCGATGATGACTGCACAGGTGTGAGTAGGTAAGGATGTTTTTGTGGTTTCGCCCCGTTCCTCGGACATTTTAGCCAGTTGCTGGGAGACAAACGGAAACTTTTGGAGGGTGGTGATAATAATTGGAACAGCGTTTTCTAGTGCTTCGGCTAATTGTCGAGAATCTTCTTCGATTTTTAGGACTACGCCTTGACGATGATCGAATTGATAAATGGTATTTTGTAACTGTCGATCGAGTACAACCCGATCGGTCACTACAATTACACTATCAAATACTCGCCGATCGGCTGCATCATGTAAAGAAGAAAGGCGATGTACTAACCAACCGATCGTGTTACTTTTACCGCTTCCAGCCGAATGTTCGACTAAATAATTATGTCCCGCGCCTTCTTTAGCCGCAACAGCAACCATTTCACGGACGGCTTTTAATTGATGATAGCGGGGGAATATAATTGTTTCTTTCTTGACTTTTTTACCTTCATCCGAAAGTTTTTCCTCTTCCTGAAGATGGATAAAACGGGCGAATAAATCTAGCAAGCTATCAGGCTGTAAAACTTCTTCCCAGAAATAAGCGGTACGATAATTACGACTTAATTTATCTGGTGGATTACCTGCACCGCCATCCCAACCTTGATTGAATGGCAGAAAATGGGTAGAAGAACCAGCCAATCTGGTAGTCATGTGGACTTCTTCGGTATCGACGGCAAAATGTACCAGTGTTCGCTGTTTGAAATCGAAGATCTTTTCGCGTGAATCGCGATCGTGTCGATATTGATGAATCGCGTCTGCGGCGGTTTGATTAGTCAGTGGATTTTTAAGTTCTAATGTAATTAATGGCACCCCATTAATGCTGATGGTGACATCGAGAGATTTCTCGTTTTTGGTGCTGAAATGAAGTTGACGAGTGAGTCCGATGATATTTGCAGTGTAGCGGGCTTCAAGTTCTGGGTTTAGTCCGTGGGCTGGTTTGAAGAAGGCAATACGAAGGGTTTTACCATAACATTTGAATCCATGTCGGAGGGTGCTGAGTGAGCCGTTGGTATCCATCCATTTGCATAGTGCGAAGATGACTCGATCGCCTGTTTTCTCGCCATGTAGGAGTTCTAATTTATCCCAGATTTTTGGTTGAGTGGTTTGGATAAATTTGAGTGCAACTGTTGGAAAGATGGCATTTTCTCGATCAAACTCTTTAGATGTATGCCGCTGCAAACCAGAGGCTAAGAGGACATCTTCGATCGCATTTTCAAAGGCTGTTTCAGAGGTTCTTTTCATGGTATGCCTGCACTCTATTTATGTCGATTCGATTTAATGATCTATGGCGAATCTAAAACTGACTCGTCTAACTAGACTTTCCATGCTCTGCGATCGCAATCCCATTGCCCAGAAAATAATTCTCCACTACTAACTATCTCACTCACTGGCAAAATAAATTCCTGAATTATCTCTACAACCTCAATCAAACTCAACTCATTCGCCACCAATTGATGCTTGCGGAAAAAAGCCTTCCAAGCTTGTTGTTTTTGAGCATCATTTGTAAATAATGGAGTCAAGGCAATTACCTCGGCGCGAGTTTGGGGCAATGGTGTTCTGCGTCGCTCAAACGTTGCGGTTAAAGCCGCTCCTATCACGATGCCATCAAAGCTAAAGTTGGTCGCTAAGACCCACAGGTCGTAAAAATCTTTCAATCGTGTATTACTCATCCCTAACATTACCATCGCCTGAAACTTCTCAGCAACCACCGTTTCGCGAGGATAACTCAATACTTGTGGCGCAGGAAAACTCAATAGAACTGGAAATGCGACTGATATTGGATCGGGTGTAATCGCATCGCCAAAACCAACATCGACTTGTACCGGAATCTGCGTTCGCGTTCCTGCCAGATAAGTTAGCAGATTGATTCTCACGCCCTCATACTCACAATCGGCTTTGATGCGGGAACTAACGACGCTACTGACTGCAAATTCTAAACCATCTGCTACGACATCGATCGAACACAACTCTCGAAAAATCTCCTCGATCCTTATTGGTGTACTATCACCAAACCCCAGAAAATCAACATCCCGCGTCGCTCGATGGGAACGCTCCAACCAAATATCGAACAATAGTGCCCCTTTCAATACGAACTGCTGTCGATAGCTGGATTGACTCAAACGATAGAGCAATCGCTCCAGAGCATACCGCACCAAGATCGTTTGAAAATCAGTGGTGCCAGTCAAATTTTTCAACCGCTGGCGGACTGAAGCAGCAAGCTGTTCTGGTTTATTCATAGCACTAGCATCTCCAAATAAGGCTGGATGACTTTCTGCACTCGACAGATTTGGGCATAATGAGCCAAAAGATTCAAATCCAGCTTTCGAGCCGCCCAAGCTTCTTTGAGGGCTTCTAGAGCCACGTCCAGACCGATTGTAGAACGGTATTTAAAGCAGTCGGCGATCGTTTTGGGAATGTTGTAGACACACACGGGGATATCCGCAACCAAATGGGTTTCGATCCCTTCAGATAGCGATTTACCAGACATATTAATCCGTTTCAATGCGATCGATTCATCGCTGGGAGTTCCCCACCGATTATCAAATGACATCCATACCTGAAAAGGGTTTTGGGTAGTAAGTTGGTGAAACCGAAGTGCGGATAGCAGACAAATCGTACCGCGTGGGAAGCGGGTACAGGCTTCTGCATAGCTCTGGAATTCAGTGAGATCGGCAGTGGGCAAAGTATATAGTCCTCGACTTACCCGTACCAATGCTCCTGCTTCTACGAGACGGCGAAGTTGTTGGGGATGTATTCCTCTGCTTTTGAGATCGCTGCTTCGAGCGATGCCAATTTCGCCCACTATGGTGAGGATTGAATCTGGCGTGGTAGTAGACAAAGTACTTTAGTCTATTTATAACTAACAGTATTTTATCACAAAGTATCTTCGATCGCATTTTCAAAGGCTGTTTCGGAAGTTCTGTTCATAGTCATATTTTCTAGATTATCGAATTTGGTCGATTGCTCTAGTTTTGTGCTCTTTATTCAGCTTGTCAGATAACCGAACAAATCCACCGCTGAGATAAGTAAAAGCGAGAAACGTATTATCTCGATCGCACCAAAGAAAGTTATCAACCTCTACTATTTTTTTGCCTTTAACTGAGTTGCAATTATTACAACCCAGTAAAAAATTAGTCCATTCAATTTCTAGTTCAGGGTGTAAAGATTTAGGCACAACATGTTCTACTGCTAAACTTGAGGGGAATCTGCGCTCACAGTAGCTGCAATAACTTCCTAATCTTTCTTCTAGATCGCCGATCTCTTGTTCATATTTTAAATAAGTTCGGGGTGCGGCTCCACGCTCAATGGGTCTCATGATTAGTCCTCTTTTGCCGCTTTGCCATTGCCTCCAGTTTGAGAAAAGCACTTAATCCAGGATTACTAGAAAAAGGTTCTGATGCTAGGCGATAATCTATCTCTGCATCTGATAATTGCTCGGAGTCTATTTCGTCTGAATTCTGGAGTAGATCGAAATATTGTTCTGTTGCTTTCGCAAGTTCTCGCGATTTTAAACTTTGTTGAGGACTTCCACTAATTGAATATCTTCAGCGATATCTTCGATCGATTGGTTGGCATATTCTAGAGACTGTGTATCCTCAAAATCGAGACTTCTGAGTTCACCTTGTTCGATCGATTGAATGATAAAGGGTGAATGGGTGGTGCAGACAAACTGAATTGATGGAAATGTTGTTTTGAGGTCATTTACTACTTGACGTTGCCATTTCGGATGTAGATGCACATCTATTTCATCAATTAGGACTAGCCCTGGTGTTTGCTGCAAAAGTAGAGGTAGGACTCGATCGTCTATGCTTAATTCTTCAGTTAAAAAAGCAGCATTTTGGTTAACAACTTTGATGGCAATATCAGCAATCAGAGCTACTATCATTTTTTGTCCTGCACTGAGATTGCTAAAAGGTTGAGGATTATTATCGATCGAGATGAAAATTTCCAATCGATCGGGATCGAACCAAATAGCATCCGCACCGGGGATACAGCGTAAAATGGCAAATTCCACAACTTTATACCCAGAGCGCATTTGTCCCTGCTCATTCACTGACGCGATCGCTTCTTTCTGAAACCAATTTTGAATATCAGAGATTCTAATTCGCTCTTCAAAGCAATCATAAAAAGCATCCCAGCGACGAGATGGACTACTTTGTTTAGCTTTACTATCTCGTTTGTTAGAAGGCAACCAAGCTCGTCCAGCACCATAATAAGCAATTACTGGAAACCAGATATTTTCTCCAGATCGATCGCGCTCAAAGAGATTAGTAATAATTTCCAACACCTCTTTCGATCCAGCATTAGATGTCGTTGAACTTTTAGGGTTAATCTGTCGAAGCCATTGGATCGTAGATTCGCCAATCTGCCCCATAGCAGAGATTTGAACGGGTTTACATTCGACCAATCGAGTTCGTCGATCTCCAGTTTTCACTGCTTCTAAGCGAATTTCAGCAGGTAGAATATTTCGTCCACTAGTAGATAGGGTTGAGTCAGGAGCATTGACGAGCCAAATTCCAGCCGCGATCGCCAAAGCATCGAGAATTGTAGTTTTACCTGTGCCATTATCCCCAACTAGCAAGGTAAATTGAGGATGTAAGTCAATGGTATAATCTGAGAATTTCTTGAAGTTTTTAATCTCTAAATGATCGATTCTCATAGTGATACCTCCCTATTCGGCTAGTATTTACTCATCATCTCTAGCTCGATTGACCTAATATTAAAATACTTTCGGCTTCACTACCTCCAAATTCGATAATTGTATCAAAGTTATCTCTTAATATCTCAACAATTTTTGATGTTGGACTGTTGCCAATCCTAAGATAAATCAACTTGGGCGGATGACCATAGAGCAAGCTACGCTGGTGAAAGTCAGCATCTTTTGAGACGATCACAAAATCATTATCCTTTGCATATTCCCAAATAATTGCATCATCAGTATTAGTCAATGCCAACGGTTTGACATGCTTTGAATCAGGATATAGATCGATAATTTTACTGATGATTCTGTCTGATAGATTTTCATCTAGTAATAGTTTCATAGTGCAGTCTGAAATAATTTTTTCTCGCGATCGGCTGCAAAGGCGAGACAGGCTCTAATATCTTCTGAGGTAAGTTCAGAAAAATCCTCTAAAATTTCGGCTTCTGACATCCCACCTGCTAGATATTCGAGGATGTCATATACGGTGATTCGCATTCCGCGAATACAGGGCTTACCGCTACGTTTGCCTGGTTCGATCGTGATGATTTTTTGGTAGTCCATGATGTATGATTTCATTAATGGTATTGGTGATATTGTATCCGGTTAGAATGGACTGTAAGCTGTTCGGATGGTTTTAAATCTTCATATCTCCTTGATTTCGATTTGACCCGTTACGGCAGCAGTAATGAGAGCAGAGCGGCGTTCTTTGAGGAGCGAGATCGAATCTTTAATGGCTGCTAACAATTCATCAGCTTTCTCTATTTCAAAATTGAGATAATCGACAATTAACTTTTGCTCTTCGATTGGAGGAACTGGTAAATAAAAATTCAATAAATTAGTTTGGTTAGTTGTAGCTAAGTTAGTTGTTTGCTTAGAAGTGCTAATAAAATAGGCTTTTCCATAGTGCGATCGCATTAGTACAGCCAGAAAATATGAATCAAGATATTTTGCAAATGGACGAACGGCGAAAATATGATTTTGATGCAGACAATTTTCTATCTGTCCTTCCCAAACATACCCCCTTCCCAATTTATCAAAATCGCCTCCCTCTGTCATCAAGACATCACCATACTCTAATTGATATCGAGAGACATCTTTTTTCGGCATAGATATCTCAGTAATGAAATTAAGATCTAAGAAACCATCTTGTACATTTGCAACTCTCAGGTATGGACATATAATAAGTTCTTCATTTTGATACTTTTTGCCAAGTGTTACCCCTGTTTGCACCTCGGCAATAAACTTTAGACGTTCGATTTTCCAATGCTGAGGGATATCACCAAGCGAGTCTATACCAGAAAACTTGAAGGGAACATTAGGATTGATTCCATGAGTAACAGTATGACTAATTAAAACTTCGCGCTTCTCCTCTAGTAAAGCAAGCATATCCTCTTTTTCGACTATTAAGGCATCGATTTCTGTGGTTTCTCGATCGATATAGTCAGTAATTAATTTAATCTCATTTTTTGGAGGAATAGGAATATGAATACTTCCGATGGTTTCAGTATTTAAATTTAGTTGAGTACCTAACTTACCTAGCCCCTGAAATAATTGCCCTCCTTCAAAAAGATAGTAAAGAAAATCAGGATTTATTTTGAGATATGGTAAATACACAAAGCCATCATGAATACAGCATTTTATCTTTGTAATTGCTGGCTTTCCAACTGAGGCTGCAATACTTACAAAGAAAGTGTCAGGATCGAGCTTTACACTTAGAGAGCTACCTAATGCCGAAAGTTTTTCAGTAGTTTGTGTTAAATATTTTTTGCTTGCTGTCACGTCTGAAATTCTGACCCAAGAAAATTCACCATTATCATCAAAGTATTTGAGATCGTCAATTGGTCTTGGAGATGCTCCCCTTTTGACAGGAGAAAGTCTTTTGATTTTGCAAACTTTCCAATGCTCAGGTACTTCACCTAACCATTCAATACCTGAAGGCTTGAAACGAGTCATACTTTGATTCACTTAGTCACCTCTTTCAGCATCTGAAGAATCCGACTTTCAACTTCTGCTAACTCAGCATCAATAACCTTCAGATCTCTCGGCGGCTGATATTTAAAGAAAGCCCGATTAAAATTAATCTCATAACCAACCTTCCCAACCCCACCATCAATCTCATCTCGCAACTTCTTATCCAAATTAATCCACGCATCCCCCACATACGGACGCACCTCCCGCACAAAGAACGAAACAATATCCTCCTTCAACGGCACATTTTCATTATCCCGCAGACTAGCATCCACCTCATATTCCACCGTCTTACCCTTCTTACCCTGCGGATCTGGATAGATGCCAAAAATGCCATCTAGCTCCACGGGTGAGAGATCTGCTGGCAATATTTGACTCGGAAAATCCTTCCCATCCACCACCCCAGCCGCATTCCCCCACTTAGCAATTACTGGCATCGCGTCGGGATCGATCTTCGTAAAACAGTCGCGGAAAAACTTCTTCTGATTCGTACCTTTTGCCCCAGTCGCCCAACTCACATCGCTATCTTTAAAGATCTGCTGTATCCTCAGCCACACACTATTCCAGTCGAAATCCGGCTCGTAACCCAACTCAGAAATCATTTCCATAATTGGATCGTAGAGATCGGGGCAACCATTGAGGAAGATTTCTTTCGCCTCATCGGTAATTTGAAACCGCAACCGCAGCGGACGTTCTACCGTAATCCGCCGATAGCCAAAATCACTATTATCAAAGATCTTAGAGGTAGCACTTTCCGCAAATTCCCCATGTTCGCGAGTGAGCATACTAATAATTTCTGCATCCAGATATCGCCGCTTATCTCCCAGACTCCGCTTCATCGGTTGCCATCTGTCCCGACTATCGATTAGTTGAATTTTCCCTTGGCGGCTCTCCGTCTTCCGGTTCGTCACCACCCAAATAAACGTCCCAATCCCCGTGTTATAAAACATCTGCTCTGGTAAAGCCACGATCGCTTCTAACCAGTCGTTTTCGATAATCCACCGCCGAATATCACTTTCACCCGATCCCGCGCCTCCAGTGAATAGGGGCGAACCGTTGAATACAACAGCAATTCGGCTCCCGCGCTGATTTAGTTGTAGATCTTCCGATGGTAGAAACTCCTGTCGCTTAGACAGCATGTAGATCAGAAACAATAATGCCCCATCGTTTACACGCGGCAACTTACCCTCGTAACCATTGAAATCTTTCCAGCGGCTAATCTCCTTCTGCTCGGCTTTCCAGTCCACCCCAAACGGCGGATTAGCCAGCAGATAATCAAACCCATTAATCTCCTCAAACGGTGCAGCCGTCAGCGTATTACCAAACTCAATCCGACTATCCTTGTGCCCCTTAATCAACAAATCGGAAGCAGCCACCGCAAAAGAACGGGGATTGTAATCCTGTCCGAATACCTTGACGATCGCATTCTCGTTATGTGCTTGAATCCAGTTCTGCGCTTCAGCCAACATTCCCCCCGTGCCACAAGTCGGATCGCAGACAGTGACGATCGGACTACCACCAGTGAGAATATCCCCATCTGGCTCCATCAGCAGATTTACCATCAGTTGAATCACCTCACGGGGCGTAAAGTGATCCCCTGCCGTCTCATTCGCCGCCTCATTAAATCGCCGAATCAGATCCTCAAATACGAGTCCCATTGTAATATTGTCCACCCTGTCAGGATGCAGATCCATATTGGCAAAACTGGAGACTACCTGATAAAGCCGATTCGACTCTTCCATCTTCTCGATTTCTTTGTCAAACTCAAACCTGTCAAAAATCTTGCGGATATTCTCCGAGAAACCGTTGATATAATCTTGCAAATGACGACCGACATTATCTGGATCGCCCTTGAGAATTTTGAAATCCAGTGGGCTATGATTATGAAAACCCAAGGATTCCCCATTTTTATCCTTGGCAAAAGCATTCAACGTCGCATCTACATTTTTAACCTTGCCACTAGCCTCAAGTTGAGCGTGTTTCTTTAGCACTGCTGCTTTGCTAGATTCCAGCACACAGTCAAACCGCCGCAGCACCGTCAATGGCAACATCACCCGCTCGTACTGTGGTGGACGATAGGGGCCACGCAACAGGTCAGCCACAGACCAGATAAAATTTGATAGGGACTGGAAGTTAGCTGAACTCATAACTATTGATGCTACAAACTCTGAGTTTGCATCCTGAAGTCGATTAACTACTTATCTTATCCTCTGCGCTCCCAAAACAGCTTGCTAGTCGAGCTAAAAGTGATACTATCTGGCATAGATGGCAAGATCTAACCCAATGGGGTACTATTCCATTTTTGTGTGAGGAGTTTTACAAAAATTATGACTAAGTTCGTTCGCAAAGCGTCTCTGACAGAGAATCGACGCATCAAACCCAGACTAGCTCTGGTCATGGCATTACTAACCACCGTCACGGGGTTAATGACCACTAGTTGTGCCCCTCCTAATCAAACAACTACGACAACAGCCAGTGGTTCGCCTAGCAGTGCAGGTGGCAAAGGTCTAAAAATCGGCTCTCTTCTATCTAATACTGGCGACGTAGCTTCGATCGCCCAACCGCTACCAACGGCAATTAAAATGGCTGTGGATACCGTCAATGGTTGTGGTGGAGTCAATGGCGAACCAGTCACCCTCATCTCGGAAGACGACCAAAGCGATCCTAGCGCAGGTGCAACTGCGATGACCAAACTCACCTCGATCGATAAAGTTGCTGGGGTCGTTGGTGCTTTTGGGAGTAGTATTTCTACTGCGGCAGCGGATATCGCCACCAAAAACAAAGTAATGCTCGTTTCCCCAGGCAGTACTAGCCCTGCATTTACCGAGCGCGCCAAAAAAGGTGTGTATCAAGGTTATTGGGCGCGGACTGCGCCACCAGATACCTATCAAGCTCAAGCGATGGCCCAATTAGCGATTAAGAAGGGATTTAAAAAAGTTGCCACGATCGCTATCAATAATGACTATGGTGTAGGCTTTGAAAGTCAATTTGTCACCGCCTTCAAAAAATTGGGTGGAACAGTCGTCAACGAAGCTAAACCCACCCGTTATGATGCCAAGGGTGCCAGCTTCGACTCCGAAGTCAAAGAAGCCCTCAAAGATAAACCGCAAGCTCTCGCCGCGATCGTTTATCCCGAAAGTGGCTCGATTCTGCTCAAAGATGCCTATCAACAAGGCTTGAGCAAAGGTGTGACAATTATGTTACCCGATGGTGCTTATTCCCCCAAATTCCCCGAACAGGTCGGAAAAACTGCTGATGGCAAATTTATCCTCGATGGAGCGATCGGTACCGTTCCTGGGGCGCATGGCAAGGCTTTAGAAGATTTTAATAAGAAGTGGACAGCGACTGGAAAACCGCTCACAGCTTACCTCCAACATTCTTGGGATGCGGCAGCTTTATTAATGTTGGCAGCACAAGCAGCTAAAGTTAATACTGGGGAAGGAATTCAGAGCAAACTACGGGAAGTAGCTGGTGGTTCTGGTGAGGAAGTTTCCGATCTGTGTCAAGCAATGACGATGCTCAAAGCTGGCAAGAAGATTAACTACCAAGGTGCCAGTGGCAATGTCGATATCGATGCCCAGGGCGATGTGATTGGTACTTATGATATCTGGCAAGTTCAACCCGATGGCACGCTCAAAACGATCGATAAAGTAGATATTGCAGGTGTCGGCGAACCTGCCAAGTCAGCTACTCCCAAACCAAAACAATAATCAGGATTTGCAGATTTGGTAGGTTGGGTTGAGCGAATGTGAAACCCAACAATCACAGCAATGGATTGTGGGATTGTTGGGTTTCTTTCCCCTTTCCCCTGTCCCCGTTACCCTTTCCCCTTTCCCCTAAATGATCGGTTACCTCAAAGGCACAGCCATTCAGATTCAGACTCCAGCCAGTAATCGGACAATCCTAGTATTGGAAGTATATGGGGTCGGATATGAATTGCAGATTCCCAGTCGGATGATGATGGAAGTAGTACTGGGTGATGAAATTCAGGTATTTACTCATCAACAAGTTCGCGAAGACCAAATCTCTTTCTATGGCTTTAGTTCTGCCGCCGAACGAGATTTATTTAGGCAACTAATTAGTGTCAGTGGAGTAGGGGCTAGCCTCGCGATCGCCTTATTAGATAAACTAGGATTAGCTGATACAGTTCAAGCGATCGTTAGTAGTAATATTCAACGCCTATCCACCGCACCGGGCGTAGGTAAAAAAACTGCCGAACGCCTCGCGCTCGAACTCCGAAGTAAACTCGGACAATGGCGCGTAGCATCGGGTTTGAGTGAATCTCTCCCAATTGCCAGCTTGAATCAAACCATGCAAGCTGAAGTTGAAATGACACTATTAGCTTTAGGCTATACAAACGATGAAATTCGCCACGCCTTACAAGCCATTAGTCAAGATAGTTTAATGGTCAAAAGTCAAAACATTGAAGACTGGCTGCGGCTGGCGATCGCGAGCGTTGAATAGATAACGTCAGTTACAATCAGTTGCCAGAGTTATGGTATTCTGAGGGTTGGTTTTCATCATTGATAATTTCATGTCCTCATCACCCCAGTCCGAAGATTTTGATGATGCTGAGTTAGTTTCCCTCACCGACGACGCAGGTCGGAAACTACCCTGTTACATCGAACGCGAACTCGAACTCGATGGTAAGACTTACTTGCTATTATTGCCAGTAGATGCGCCGATCGAAATCTTTGCTTGGAATGAAGATGACGAAGTTGCCGAACTAGTTGCAGTTGAAGAAGATGACGAAATTAATCAAATCTTCGCCGATGCTCATGCCGTCCTCTCCGAACAAAATCTCACCCTCAAACGAACTGCTTTTACACTTAGTGCTGTCGGCGAACTCCCACCCCTCGATCCGATGGAAGTAGTCACAATCGAACTCGATGAAGAAGACGATACCCTAGAACCAGAAGAATTCCAGATTTTGGCGCGGTTCTACAACGAAGAACAAGAATACGCAATTTGTACTCCCGTCGATCCCTTACTATTCTTTGGTAGCGCGGACGAAAATAATCTTGTTTCGCTTCTTTCTGAAGCTGAAGCTGAACAACTCCAACCAATGCTCGAAGACATGTTGCTGGATGAAATCTAGATCTGGAGAATTACCATTGAAACTGGTCGAAACTACTCCCAAGTGGTTACTCATCTCGGCACCACTTGCATTATTAACAGCGATCGCTAGTGTGATTGGCCTAGCCTGGTGGAATGGGATCGTCTCCCCTGTCACCACAGACCCCAATGCTCCCAGCATTCAATTTCAAGTCAAACCTGGTGCCTCCGCTCAAGCCATCGGTCAGGAATTAGAAGCTCAAGGTGCGATCAAATCTCAACTAGCCTGGAAACTGTGGACATCTTGGCAAGCCAAACAAGGTAAAGGCTCACCCAAAACTGGCAACTACGAACTTTCACCAAGCAAGTCGCTACCCATAATTGCTGAACAAATTTTAGAGGGTAAAGTTATCCAGGCTGGTTTTACCATCCGAGAAGGCTGGAATATTAAGCAGATGGGGGAATACTTTGAAAAGCAGAACCTATTCACATCTGCGGATTTTATTGCCGCTGCAAGGGAAATTCCGCGAGATAAATTTCCTTGGCTGCCAGAGGGGATTCCCAATTTAGAAGGTTTTCTCTTTCCCGAAACCTACAGAGTACCCAGCGATAGCATCACGCCACAAGCTGTTGTCACCCAGATGCTCAAACAATTCGAGCAGGTAGCTTTACCAGAATATCAAAAAGCTGCTCCGCCACAAAAACTCAGCTTACTTCAGTGGGTCAGTTTATCCAGTATTGTCGAAAAAGAAGCCGTAATTCCTGTCGAGCGACCGCTAATTGCTGGTGTATTTACGACCAGACTGGCCAAGAATATGCGGCTAGAATCTGACCCGACGGTAGAATATGGCTTAGGCATCAAACAAACCGCCGATCGACCGCTTACTTTTGCCGAAGTAAAACGCCCCAACCCATATAATACTTATATGAATGCCGGAATTCCCCCTGGACCAATCGCCAGCCCCGGTATTGGCAGTCTCAAAGCAGTGCTCAATCCAGATCCAACCGAGTTACTATTTTTCGTGGCGAAATATGATGGTACCCATGTTTTTAGTAAAACCCTCCGCGAACACGTCGCCGCAACCCAATCCATTCGCCAGCAGCGGAATTCTGGTAAAAAATAACTGCATAGTGGATAGTGAATGGTGAATTGTGAAAATAGTTAATAGAGAAAGTATTGTCTAAATCTATCCACTAACCGCTGTCAGCTATCCACTGTTAACTATCCACTATCCACTACTAACATGCCCTTATTCCCCCTATTACAGCCCGACTTAGTTTTGGGTAGCTCCGTGTTCGATCTTACGCCCGAACTCCTTGCCCGACATCAGATTAAAGGGCTAGTTTTGGATGTCGATGATACGATCGTCCCAATTGGCAATAAAATGGCTCAGCCCGAACTTCTGCTCTGGATCGATCGGATCAGGCAAGTGGGGCCATTGTGTTTGGTAACGAATAACCCCAACGAAGTGCGAATTGGCGCGATCGCCGACAGCTTATCACTACCATATTTTTTAAGTGCCAAGAAACCCTCTCGCCGTAAATTGCGGCAGGCAGTTGCGGATATGCAACTAGAACCAAGCCAAGTGGCGATGGTGGGCGATCGCGTGTTTACCGATGTTCTTGCGGGCAATCGACTAGGGATGTTTACAATCTTGATCGAACCCACAATTGGCGATCGTGCTTCACTTAGTTTCGATTTATTACGTCAAGTTGAGTTCGCGATCGCCAGAGCATCGGGCGTTTCCCTGAGAAAAACACACAAATCTTAACATTCGATCGTAAATCCTTACTGAAGGGAAATATAAATAAATAGTTAAGAAAATTGATATGCTCAAAAAAATCTGCAATTATGTTTTTATTGGAAATGGAATCGGCCGAGATAAAGATTCTAAACATAATATAAAACACATATAAATTTTCAGAGCGTTAGCTGCCACACATAGGTAGATGACGCTCTGAAACGTTTTGGGGTAGATGGTTTATTAAAGATCTAATCTTCTGGCTCCATTGTCGAAATCATCGATCCCTAGCTATTACGTCACGATCCCCATCATGTCCCAGACCATAGTTATCAAAGTTGGTACATCGAGTCTCACTCGTAGCGATGGCAGACTAGCTTTGTCTACAATTGCCGCTTTGATTGAAACCATCGTCGATTTACGCACTCAAGGTTATCAGATTGTTTTAGTATCTTCTGGTGCAGTTGGAGTTGGCGCAGCCAGATTAGGCATGACCGAACGCCCGAAAACGATCGCCCTCAAGCAAGCAGCCGCAGCGGTAGGACAGGGGATTATTATGCGGGTATACGACGACTTATTTCGCGAACACCAGCAGCCAGTGGCGCAAATATTGCTCACTCGCAGCGATCTCGACCGCCGCAGTAGTTATATTAATGCTTACAATACTTTTCAAGAGTTATTACGGCTGGGCGTGATGCCGATCGTCAATGAAAATGATACGGTCGCTGTAGACGAGCTAAAGTTTGGCGATAATGATACCCTCTCAGCCAGAGTAGCCAGCCTCATTGATGCCGATTGGTTATTTTTACTGACCGATGTTGATGGTTTGTATTCTGCCGATCCTCGCAGATTTCCCGACGCACAACCCATCGTCCAGATCGACCGACTAGAGGATTTAGCCGCTCTGCAAATTCAAACTGGTAGCGCAGGCTCTGAATGGGGAACTGGGGGCATGGTGACGAAAATAGCCGCCGCTGGCATTGCAACTGGGGCGGGGGTCAGGACAGCTATTGCCCACGGTCAATTTCCCCAAAATATTGGCAAAATTCTTCAGGGCGAACCACTTGGTACTCAATTTACGCCACAATTACGGGCAGACAGTGCCAGAAAACGCTGGATTGCTCACGGATTGGTGACTGTCGGCAAGATTTATCTAGATGATGGTGCCGTGCGGGCAATTACTACCGGCGGCAAATCTTTATTACCTGCCGGAATTACCCACGTCGAGGGAGAATTTGATGCAACCGATGCAGTGGAACTATGCGATGCTCAGGGGAAAGAAATTGCCAGAGGGATTGTCAATTATGGGAAGAGCGAACTCGATCGAATTCACGGCCATCAATCCAGCGATATCATCAATATCCTCGGCTACATCGGTGAGGAAACCGTCATCCATCGGGATAATTTAGTCTTGAGCTAACTTCTTCTGGGGGTTAGAGCTTTAGGCTTTGGGCTTTACCACTGTATGGGAGTCACTTTCCCCTTTCCCCTAACCCCTACTCCCCGTGTAGCCAGTCCCCAACCAAAATAGAGCGCGGATCGTATCTCGGACAGTTTTGCGAACTGGTTCAGCAGGTCTACCACTGGCAAAAGCGATCGGTTTAACTTTAATTCCTCTGCTGCCAAACACAATCTCTCCAATCAATCTAGCCCGTTGGATATGATCGTCAGAAGTCACTAAATAAACACTGTTGATTCCTTGTGACTCAAACAGATCTACCAAGGTTGTAAAGTTGGTAACGGTATCGCTTGCTTGATAATCGAGATGTAAATTTTCGGTTGCGAGACCTGCCTTAGTAAAAACTCGTTTAGTGTAACCTTGGGGTGCCCCACCAGAAATCCAAATTGGTAGATTGGGGTGCTTTCGGGCAAATTGTGCGGCGAATTTTTCGCGCCCGACTTCGCCACCTAAAACGAATACCACTTGAGGTTCGATTTGGGTGTTCTCGATTTCCCGATAGCCTAGCCAAAAAAAGGGTAGTAATAACGGTGAAATTAATATCAATAATTTCCACAACTGCCAGCGACGACGTTGCTTTGGAATTGATCGAGAAGAAGACGAGTGAAGGCTACGATGCGCCATGCTGCAATGAGCTGATAAGTTCGTTGGAGCGAAGATTACTCGCTGTGTTAAATGCTAGGCTCAAGTTAGCATAATTTATCAATGCAGACAACCAGCAGATCTCAAAAACGGGACTGGCGGGAATCGAACCCACGGCCTATCGCTTAGGAGGCGATCGCTCTATCCTACTGAGCTACAGCCCCAAACAGCAACCTATTCTATCATATCGAGTTCGGGCTATCGAAACAATTGTTTCGATCGCCCACACCCAATATCCAGTAACTCAACTAAAACATCTTACCGATAATATTCCCAAGATCCTCAACAATATTACCGTCACCGTCGGCATCGATCGCCTTAGTGGCCATGCCGAGGATGTCATTATTTCCCCCCGCAGCACCTAATAGTTGAGCGATGCCACTGGGGTCTAAACCACCTTGTTGCTGACTGGCTTGACCGATGACACTCATGACGATCGGTGCGAGAATACTTAGGAGTTGATTAGCCATTCCACTATCCATGCCTGTATTTTGGCTAATGGTATCGGCGATCGCGTTATGCTGCATCCCACCACCTAAAACCTGACCCAATAAAGCACTACCCATCCCACCAGCAGCACCATTACCAACAAAACCCATCAGATTGTCTAAAATCGAACCATCCTGTGCTTGAGTAGCTTGATGAATTGCATCTGCGCCTTCTGGTGTCCCGGCGTGGTTGCCCATCGCCGATAGTAGCATTGGCAAAGCCACGCCCACCGCCGATTGGGTGGTGCCTTCATCCGAGCCAATTTGTTGGCTAATTTGTTGAATCACAGGGCCACCCAGTTGACCTGCAAGCATTCCGATTAATGGATTCATAAGGATCTACTCCAGTGTATAGTGACAAAAGTTGACTCGATCTTCTGGCTTTGCGGACAGACATCACATTTTACACAATTTCTTGCAACATCTAAAAAGATTGATCGATTTAATTTAATTTTAGCTGGATAATATAGTAGTTAATAGATAGCAAATCGTCATTCACCTTGAAATTGCCTGTGAACAAAATTTGGGTTGGCGCAACGACCACATTAATATCACTCATGCCGATAACTTGTCAGTTGCCATTAGCTGCTGACTCCAGAATTGCCGATCTCTCGATCGAATTAAGTTCGCCCCGATCCTCTCAAACAGCAGCCACTTTGCCAATTATCACCCGCCAAAATTCGGTTAATTTGGCATACAATACAGCCATAAGTTTATCGAAGGTGGAACGGGGAATAATTGCAGAAATGAATCGGGCTAGAGCCAATCCGCCCGCTTATCGTCAAGTATTAATCAGTTGGCGGCGGAGATTTCGTGGCAAACAAGTCCAACTCAAACCACGATTGTTTCTGCAAACTCAAGAGGGAACGCGTGCTATTGATGAAGCAATTATAGCCTTACAAAAAACTCGTCCCGTACCCACTTTGAAGTTCTCTCGCGGTCTAACTTTAGCTGCACGAGATCACGTTCTGGATCAGGGCAAAAGAGGCATTACCGGACATGATGGGGCTGATGGGAGTACTCCCTTTCAACGGATGGAACGGTACGGAAAATGGCAAACGATCGCTGGCGAAAATATTGCCTATGGACCAGAGACTGCTCAAGCTGTTGTCCGCGATCTAATTGTTGATGATGGTGTACCCGATCGCGGTCATCGAATCAATATGTTTCAACCGCAATATCGACTGGCTGGGGTTGCCTGTGGCTATCATCAGCGGTATCGAGTGATGTGTTCGATCTCTTATGCTGGTAGTTATCGCGATCGGTAGAATAATTAATAATTAATAATATTCAAAAAAATAATCAGTCAGAAGTAATATATCACTCCTGACTGATGTATGTGTTTGATCGATAATTCGATCGAGTTAAAACTTATGGTTAGAAGAGGAAAGTAGTTCTAACAACACCAATCAACGCGCTAGTATTATTAATTTGATCGGGGGCTGTGAGATAGATCAATCCAGGTGTAATGGAGATATTATCGCTAACTTTATATTTGTAGAAACCTTCAAAGTGAAAAGGAACACTCCCAACACCGGAAACGTAAGGTTCAGCACCCACAAATAAACCAGCCAGACCACCTTTGCCATCGACATCAGGGAAAGAGACCCCAGCACCGTAGCTCCAAATGTTATTGGTTGTACCACTGCTATTTGCATTGGTTGTCATTGCAAAACCATTGAAAGCTACTTTTTCGCTAGCTTTATAAGCCATTGCTAAACCAAAAGAATTAGCTGTAGTCCGACCACCAGGGCTAGTAGCAGCTAAGTTATTCGCCAAAGGAGTACCAACAACCACGCCAGTACCATTAAAGATACTGCCATTATGGGAGCTATTGATGTAGGTTAAACCACCCTCTAATTGAGGGGTGAGTTTGAAGTTGAGTTGACCGAAGAGGGAATTATCGGTGCCAAATAAACCGCCATTACTAGCAGCGGTTCTTGTTGGACTATTGGCATTGAACGCAAAGTAACCAACTGAAACCGATGTCAACCCAGTATCGGCAATGGGGAAATTAGTACCAACTCCGCTACCACCACCAATTTTGTAGATTGGACTAGATTCAGCAAAAGCCGAGAGCGCGCCGCTAGCTCCACTGAAATCATCGAAGTTAGACCCGTAGGTGGGAGCATAGTCTGCTTGTAGACCGTTAAAGGCTGCTACATAGACGTTGGTATTGGCGACAGGGAACTGATATGCCAACCAGTCAACACTAACACTATTGCTGCCGCCAGTTTCGATGACTTGACCGCCGACAGTGCTGGGGCTGTTGAATGTCGAACCGAGGGAAGGTTGGTTGCCAGTGGCCAGACGCGTCCAGAGGATATCTTTGCCTGTGAAGCTACTTTGGAATAATAACCTGACGCGATCGCCGAAGATGATATTACTATTATTGCCACCACTAATCACACTAGTTACGTTGAAGACGGCTTCACCTTTCAGTTTGGTAGTGGTCGAGAACTGGTTGGCTTGAAGTTGAGCGACTTTTTTGTCTGTATTGACCAGACGACTATCAATTTCAGCTAGTTGAGCGCGATACTCTTGAGTCAATCTCTTGATGACTTCGAGGTCTTCACGAGTGACACTAGCAGGCTGTTGAGCCAACATGGGTTCGACTTTGCTCAGACAAACATTCAAACCGCGTGCAAATTCAATTTGCGATACGGGTTTGTTGTTGAGATTGGGATCGCAACCATATTTGGTAGCAATACCTTGGAGAGCTTGATAGGATGAGTCAGTAGGTTTGACGATTTCACTAACTACCTCGTCGAGAGCGGCTGGCTCGGTAGCTGAGATCGAGACAGGGGTAGCACCACTGGCTTTATTT
>JANPJH010000217.1:0-4678 GCA_031425415.1 Chamaesiphon sp. VAR_61_metabat_425
GACCCACCCCTGCTGCCCTCCCAGGATGGGATTAAGAGAGAGATATCGAAAGAATAGCAGGATTGATCGAGGATGTATCGTTGAATATTGAATACAAACGTTTAATCTTTGGATTGCAAACGTTTGGTTAAATTCTGCAAATGTTTGAGCATTAATTGCAAACGTTTAATTCTCGATCGCAAACGTTTGATGATAATTTAGGGACGAATACTGATTTACTTTTGAGAGATCGATCGCTACTATTATTCCTAACTGAAAGACAGGCTCCGGTAATTATCAATTATCAATTCTCAATTATGAATTCCACTACGCCTCATAAAATTCATCCAGGCTTATTTTTGCTAATCCTATTAGCGATATTTCTCGCGCCTTCTGTAGTCACCGCTTTTTCCGGTGGTTCTATTCCTAAACCGCAATTACCTTCTCATAGCTTTCCGATCTTTAGGAGGTAGGGAACAGTTGACAGTTGACAGCTTGTACTGAAGCCCCTCGAAGTGTTGACAGCATAATTCAACTTTTAACTATATTGTTAAGCGAATATTACGTGAGTATTAAAAAATCCTAAAGCAGTCCAAACGTTTGGACTGCTGATTTAAGTATTTCAGCGTAGTAAATTATACGTGTTTTGCCCGATCGCGCAGCCTACAGATGTATTTTAAGATTGGTGGGAATTTACCAAAGTGCCTACTATGCAAGGTTTCGTCATCAAAACATCGGATTTGGATCGGCAATTTAACATCGGTAAAAATACGCGAATTAGCCGATTGGCAATGATCGGACTATTACCAGAAAACTTGCATAAAGACGGTAAATTTTACTGGTTGACTCAAGCGCAGTATGATTTGTTCTGCGATTTTGACAGCTACATCAGGTCAACTGGCAGTACTAAAGATTATCCAAATCTATACAATGGCTATTCAGCAGCGACAACACAAGAGAGTGTGGCAGATGAAGATTTGGGAGAATTAGCGACAGTATCTAGTCAAAATCTAGCGACAGAATTTGATGGCGATCTTAACTCAACGGCTTTTGAGGGGGAATTTCCTGGCTATCAAACTGGATATACTCCAGGCGATAGGTTAGCCCAGCAACTTAAAGAAAATGCTCAAAATCGAGCGGCGGCGATGTTGATGGCTGAGTCGGTACTAGCCGATCGATATTTACAGAATCCTGATGCTTTACCTGCTGATTTACGCGCTCAAATCGATTCGATTCCGCTACGGAAAGTTGACCCAAAAGAATACGCCGCGTTGTTGATACGCGGCGCAGAGGGTTTGGCTGGGGCAGCGTAAAAGGGTTAGTTAAGTTGGAGGATGCGATCGCTGCTATTTTGTTTGCAGTGATGTTGGTTGTGACGAATTTTTGGGGTCTGCCGTTGGCGATCTTTCTGCCATTATTATTCAATAATGAGCGAGATTAAATCGATTAGTTACGCTCGTCGATTGACAGTTAAAGCCGCCTCCAGATTGGAACCCACCCCTACCCCTCCTCGGAGGGGATTATAAGTAGGAGATGATATTTAGAATTTATCGGATTGAAGAAAAGGCTCGAATACTTGCGGCGTTGAAGGCGAATGGGTCGATTTTGTTGTGTGGTGAAGAGGGGATTGGGAAAACGATTTTGACGGATGCTATCGCGGAAGAATTGAGTCAAGAAGGGTATAAGGTGGCTTTTATTCCTACTCCGGCGACTGCTCGACAGATGCTGATTGCGATCGCGGAACAGTTGGAAATCGATACGGTGAATCTGGAGGGGAAGGTTCTGACAGTTGAGAAGCTGAAATGGGCAATTTCTGATTTCCTCAGAGAGAATCCGGCTACCTTTCTAGTTTTTGATGATGCCCATCAATTAGATCCGAAGTTCCGCTCCTGGTTGAAGAACTTACAGCGTAGCGGTACACCGATGCTGTTAGCGGCGACTCGTCCGCCTCGATCTGATGTGTTTCTGAATACTCCCGCCTTGATTCTGCGTCCGTTACCGGATTATTTGATTCGAGATTTGATGATGTCTGCTGCTGTGTTGCGGGGATTGAACATTTCCAACTCTCAGATTGCTGACTTGCAACAGCGATCGGGTGGTAATCCGGCTTTGGCAATTAGATCGATCGATGAGGAGTACTTGGGCCTGGATGTGGAAGTAGGCGATCGGGGGGATTATTTCGATGTTACGCCGCTATTGATTCTGGTGGGGACGCTGTTCGTAATGGCGAGATTCTATGCGGTGGGGACTGATAATAAGCTGCTGTATGTAATTGCTGGTAGCGGTGGGGCGTTCCTAATCGGGGTGACGTATATGTTAAGGGTGTTACCTAAAGACTCTAAACGGGTGAGTTAGGCGAAAGGGGGGAGGAGTAGGGAAAAGGGGAAAGGGGAAAGGCGATGCCCTGAGCTTGTTAAAGGATCGAAGGGGGAAGATTGACTTTCGAGTTAATGCAAACTATAGTTTGCACAAGAGACACAATCGTGGGAATTTGGAGTTTTGGCGAAGATTGTAGAACCTAAACAACTGGTCTTCTATGCAGATGAGAACGGCATTGAGCCGTTTCAATTGTGGCTTGACGATCTGCGGGATGCGCGGAACAGACGACGTATTCTCAGCCGTTTGACACGGGTGCAACAGGGCAACTACGGCGATGTTGAGCCAATCGGCGAGGGACTATCCGAATTAAGGTTTTTCTTCGGCTCTGGCTACCGTGTGTATTTTGGTGACGATGCAGACAACATCGTGGTGATCCTCTGTGGCGGTGACAAAGACAGCCAGAGTCAAGATATTGAAAATGCTAAAGCCTACTGGCAGGAGTACAAAAGTAATGCGAAAACTTAGAACGTTGGATGAATTTAGTGAGAGCTATTTTCGCGCTCATCCTGATGAGATCGATGACTATATCACCGAGATTTTTCAGGATTTTGCCGAAGATAACGATGCTGGAACCTTGCTTGCTTCCTTGCGCGTCATTGCCCGCGTTCGGGGTATTGGCGAGATGGCGGAGCAAATTGGTATGACTAGACAAGGTTTACAAAAAGCTTTGTCTGATGAGGGCAATCCCCGCTTTGGCAATGTTACATCGATCGTGCGGGCGATGGGCTACCGACTAGTGCCACAAAAGCTCTAATTAGGGTAAAGGGTAAAGGGTAAACAGCCTTCTTTCCTTTTCCCTATTTCCATATAGTCCGCTCTTTAAATTCACCGATCGCGAAGCTTGCTCGTCGTCGCGAGACAATCTCCAAATACTTTCTTATTCCCCCTTTCCCCTTTTCCCCTTTCCCTTTCCCCTTTCTTATCATGATGACCCTCAGCCACTTAGCAATTAGCGGACTGTTGACGGCGGTAATGTTGGGATCTGCCGATCCAGTAACGATCGGGGTTGGGGCGATCGCGGGATTGTTGCCAGATGTAGATATCGCCAAGTCGCCAGCGGGGAGAGTCTTGTTTCCGCTGTCCCGATTTCTGGAGAAACACTTTCCCCATCGCAGTTGTACTCATTCAATTCTGGCTTCTTTGGTGGTGGGGGCGGTTTGTTATGGTTTTACTTATGCGGGAATTTTGCCTAGCGTCTATGCTCACGCGATTCTGATTGGTTATACCGCTGGATATCTCGCCGATCTGATCACCAAATCAGGGGTGCAGCTATTTTATCCGGCTACTTTGCGCTGTGTTGTCCCAGGGAATCGGAATCTCCGGCTCTCAACTGGTTCTAATTGGGAATATGCGATTCTGGTTATTATCATGGCACTACTCATTCTCACTCTGAACATTAACACTCGTGGCGGGATGGCTTCAGCCTTAAATGAAATCCTCGCCACTCCTCGCGGTGTGCAGGAATTGGTGAATAAGAAGGGTGGAACGCATCAAATTATCGTTACGGTTGATGGGGTCAGAACATTCGATCGAGCGCGGGTGCATAATAGTTTTGCCGTCCTAGAACAGAAAGACGCAGGGACATTTCTGGTACATCCACTCGATCGACCCAATGAACTCTATCAAGTCAGCAACCGTCCCGATGGCGATCGTCAAATCTTCGCCGAACGCATTACAGGTAGTGTGGGGGGACGGATTAAAACCCAACTCCAAACCATCAGCCTCAGCGATGAGGAAATTAAAACCAAACTGCTCGCGCTTCAATCGCCAACGGCGCAGGTTTATTTGTCTGGTTCGATCGAGATTGAAGATCCAGGAGAGTTATCGATCGATCTCAATCCACAGTTATATCCTTCGATCTTCAAGCGGGGCAATAAGTTGGAACTCGATCGTTGTCCTTTGGATAAATTACTCGACAATCTCACCGACACTTGGGGCACTGGACAATTAACCGTCAAGACTGTTTATAGTTTTGGTAATGGTTGAGATCGATCGTTCACTTCACCTCATCTCAGCGGAATGGATAAATTTCCTCTCACAACCTCCTTAAATCCACCTGCTTCAATTTGTGGTGAAACATTTTTGGAGAATTTTAAAATATGGTAAAGAAAAAGATCGAAAATCAGTAATTGCATAGAACCTATTAATCAATCATATTAAGTAAGTAAGTAAGTAAGTAAGTAGCAACAATCACTAGTCACTGTAACGAGGTGAATTATCATGATTAAACTATCGCAAATTACTTTAGCATTCTTAGCCTCTGTATCCCAGGGTGAACGCACCAAAATGGGGTATGTTTCGATCGATAAAAACTAGAACA
>JANPJH010000218.1:0-7501 GCA_031425415.1 Chamaesiphon sp. VAR_61_metabat_425
TACCACTTATGAACAGATTCAGCGACGATAATTGGTGCCGGATTAACAGGTGAGGTGTTTTGCATAAGAGATGTGGGGGTATTGGGTGGATGTGTCGAACAAGAAACAGTGAATCAATTCTTTTCCCTTTTTCCTAACATCTAACCCCTAACCTCTAACTTCTAGTTGACGGCTGATTTGGGAGAGGGTGAAACAGACGATCCAGTAAATTAAGCCGATAAATAGATATATTTCCGCATAGCGTCCGATAAAATCTGGTTGGGCTAAAACCGATCGAGCAATTCCGGTTAACTCCGCTAGGGCGAACAGTGCCAGCAGAGAAGTGTCTTTAAACATGGCAATAAACTGACCGACGATCGCCGGAATTACCATGCGGATGGCTTGGGGTAAGACAATCAGCCACAACCGCAATGGCGCACTCAACCCCAATACTTTCGCGGCTTCAATCTGTCCGCGTGGTAAAGATTGTAAACCGCCGCGCACTGTTTCTGCCAGATACGCTGCATTGAACAGAATTAAGCCCGCAATCGCCCGCGCCAATCGATCCAACCGCCAATCCCCAGGTAAGAGCAAGGGCAATAAAAACTGAGCCATGAACAAAATCCCAATCAGCGGTAGTCCGCGCACCAGTTCGATATAAATCGTACAGGCGATCCGCAAAATCGGTAAGGAACTCTGTCGCCCCAGAGCCAATAATACGCCCAGGGGAAAAGCTAGCACGGTACTAATACTCGCAACTAGCAGCGTGAGTAATAACCCATTCCACAGACCATTTTCAACGGGGACTAATCCGAATCCGCCACCCAACAACCAACTGATCCCAATCGCGGCACAGAAGGCGTAAATCCAGCCCGTGCGGGGCGATCGCCGTCGTTGCCCGACCCAGATACTCACAGGCAACCCGATCGCCAGCAGCAGCACCAGCCACAGCCGCCAAGATTGTTCGGGTGGATATCTACCAATTAGCAATAGGGGTAAATTTTCCCTAATTACCGCCCATTTAGCTGTTGTGGCGATCCAAGTCAATCCGGCTGCCACTACTTGGAGGATGAAACCGCCCAGGATTAGGGTCAAAATGCCGTTGTACCAAGTGTTAAATAGATTTTGGCGCAACCACCGCACGGGAGATCGATCGACGGCTGGTGGGCGGGGAGAGGGTGGATTTGTCATGTTGCTGGGGGTAATTAATTGATAATTGATAATTATTAATTGGGGTGAGGGGTTAAATCGCCTTTTTAAAAACTTTGTTCTTAACTGTCAACTGTTTACCGTTCGACTAATTGAATCGATCGATTGTAAGTATTGATGAGGAATGAGATTGATAAACTCAAGATTAAGTAAGCAACCATGACAATCGCCATCACTTCGACAGCGCGTCCAGTTTGGTTGAAAGTAGTCGAAGAGATGGCATAGAGATCGGGATAACCGATCGCCACTGCGAGACTAGAGTTCTTAGCTAGGTTTAAATATTGATTTGCCAAGGGCGGTAAAATTGCCCGCAGAGCTTGAGGAAAGACCACCAACCACAGTGTAGGCAAGGGTTTAAGCCCCAGCGATCGAGCTGCTTCTGCTTGTCCGCGTGGTACTGATTGAATCCCCCCGCGAATAATTTCGGCAATGAAAGTCCCCGTATAGAGACTCAGCCCCGCTAATAACGAAGCAAACTCTGAGGACACCTGGATTCCCCAACCCGTCACGCCCCGACTACTCAGCGTCCAGCCGAGTATTTGCAGCGGATTCGCCGCATTTGGTAGAGCCAAAAACACCGCAAAGTACCAGAAAAACAGTTGCAACAACAGCGGCGTATTGCGGAGAGTTTCCACATAAATTTGGGCGATCGTCCGCACCAGCCAATTAGTTGACAATCGCGCCATTCCAGCAGTTATGCCGATCGCCGTCGCCAATACCAAACCCAACCCAATTACCCGGAGCGAATTTACCACGCCCACCAACAAAGCGGTCAAGTAAGAATCAGCCGGAGTATAGGGCAAAATCGTATCGCTAATCGTAAAACCCGCCTGAGAGCCAAGAAAATCAAAACCCAGCCGAATCCCAATCTGCTCCAGATTGAACAGTAAATTATCCCCCAACACCGCCAAGGCGATCGCAATCCCTAACGCCGCCCCAAATTGTCCTGCACTCCGCCAAAATCGCAGACTCCGCCACACCGGAATCGAATCATCTAATCTTTTAGCCTTCACTCGATCGCTCATAGATCCCTTTTCCTTGGCGTTAAACAATTCCCCCCGATTCAGCCCAATTAACGGAACGGCGGCGAATAAAGCAACCCACCCTGATTCCACAATTGATTTTGACCTCTCGGCAACTTCAGCGGCGTTTGCGCCCCCATATTTCGATCGTATATTTCACCATAATTACCGACATGTTTAATAATTCGCAACGCAAAATCATTTGGTAATCCCATCCCTTTCCCCAAGTCCCCTTCCAACCCCAACAGCCGCCGCACCGTTGGATCGGGATTAGTAATCTGCTGCGTCACAGTTTTGGCAGTTAGATTCATTTCCTCGGCTTCAATCAGCGCGTAAATCGTCCAGCGCACCACATCACCCCAGCCGGAATCGCCGCTGGCGATCGCTGGAGCTAGGGGTTCTTTTGATAAAACTTCCGGTAAAATAATGTGGTCGTCTGGGTTTGGTAACGTACTGCGACGGGAAACCAGTTGAGATCGATCGGCTGTCACCCCTTCACACCGCCCCTCAGAGTAAGTAGCAAAAGTCGTATTCACATCTTCAAACACAACGGGTGTATAGGTTAGCCCTCGCTGACGCATTCGATCGGTTAGATTCTGCTCTGTCGTCGTACCCGTTTGAATACAAATTGCCTTGCCCTTGAGATCCGTTAAAGATTTAATGCCGCTAGCCTGTTTGACCATAATCCCCTGCCCATCATAAAATACCGTCGGCGCAAACTCTAACCCAACAGATGTATCGCGGCTCATGGTATAAGTCGTATTCCGACTCAGAATATCCACCTCCCCCGATTGCAGTGCGGTGAAACGTTCCTTGGCATTGAGATTCCGAAATTCTACGGCTTGGGGATTATCAAATATTGCACTAGCCACCGCCCGACAAATATCAACATCCAGTCCCTGATACTTCCCATCTTTACCCAAAAAGCTAAATCCTGGCAGTTCCCCACTGACTCCACAGACCAGTTTACCCCGGTTCAACACCGTCGCTAGTCGTCCTTTTGCTGAGGTTTCCGCTTGTCCAGGGGCTGTCGGTGGCTTGGAGGAAAGCCGAGCACAAGCAGTAGAAAACATGAATAACAGGGCGATCGCGCCCCAACTAAACATTCTTGGGTGCATATAATAACTAATCAGGTATTATTCGGTCTAGATCTAAGACTATATTGTAATCACCTAAATTATCTGGTGATGACTGAGATCGACTATTTTGCCGCACTGAACACTAGAAAGCCACCTAGTCCAATCCCAATAAAATTCGGCAACCATCCAGCCAGAAACGGCGAAATAATTTCAGCTTGCCCCAAAGCACCAAAGACAAACATCATCAAATAATAACCAAAAATTAATAGCACACTCACCCCAAAACTTGTCGCTTTCCCCGTGCGCTGAGGGCGAATCCCCATCGCAGCACCCATTAAACTAAAAACGATGCAAACAAACGGAAATGCCAGCTTACGCTGAATTGTGACAGCCACAGTGAGAATTTTTTTCTTGTCACCACTAAGTCTAATTCGATCAAAATAATCCATTAATTCGCCCGCACTCATATCATCAGTGTTTTTATCTGGTGCTGCTAATTCAAATGGCGATCTGGGTAATTGTAATTGTTGATGCTCAAAGGTGACAATATTGCGATAGGAGGCATCGGGTGAGACTAGATAGATTGTCCCCTTAGAAAAATCCCAAGTATTATTTTTGGTATTCCAAACAGCAGATTGCGAATTGAGAATTTGGCTCAATCCTTTGTCAGCTTGAGATCGATCCAAAATTGTCAATCCAGTCATGGTTTTACCATCAAATTTCTCAGCATAAAACAATCGAACTAGCACCTGCTCTTTTTTGCCATCGCGTTCGACTTCTTTATATTCAGGATAAATAATATTATCTTGTTTAAATGCTGGCTTATCTTGTTTCAACGCTTGAGTCAGCGTGATTGTTGCCTGTTGGCTGGCAGCAGGAACGAGTAATTCATTAAATAAAAACGTAATCCCCGTCACAATCGTACTGAGGATTAGGGCTGGTAAAATTAACCGATAGATACTAATCCCACAACTCCGAAAGGCAATAATTTCGCTATCTGCGGAAAGTCTACTATAAGTCATCATCCCCGATAGTAGAATTGACATTGGGAATGAATAGACGACAAATTGGGGCATTTTTAGTGCCATTACTTCGATCGCAACTGTTAGCGGTAATCCAGCTTCTGCTACCTGTCTGACGAGATCGAACAAACTACCAACTGCTAAAATAATCGACGAAAAGGCCCCGACCCCGAACAAAAACGGCATCAGCAATTGAACGATAATATATCGATCCATTACCGAAATACCTGGCAGTAAGATGCGCGAAATGCTTGGTTTACCCACAAACTAATCTTAATTAAAAATTAACAACCGATCGAATTATATTTTCCTCACTATCCTCGATCCTAAAAATGAAAATTACTCCCTAAGTAGTATTGACGCACCAAAGGGTTACTATACATTTCTTCGGTACTACCTGATGCTAACACCTGACCTTCGCGCATGATATAAGCTCGATCCGTAATTGCCAAAGTTTCCCGAACATTATGATCTGTAATCAGGATACCCATATTTCGATCGCGTAATTTGGCAATAATCTTCTGAATCTCCGCCACCGCAATTGGATCTACGCCAGCAAATGGCTCATCCAAAAATAGAAATTTTGGCCCGTTCACTCCAGCCGCTAGAGAGCGCGCCAGTTCCGTTCGCCGCCTTTCCCCCCCCGACACCTGATTTCCCAAAGTGTTTACCACCTTTTCCAGACTAAACTCACTAATCAAATCGTGGATTTTCTGATTCCACATTCGGCGCGGCACCTTAGTTTGCTCCATCACGAGCAAGATATTTTCAGCCACCGTCAACCCGCGAAAAATACTCGCCTCCTGTGCCAAATAACCGATGCCCAATCTCGCCCGCTGGTGAATGGAAAGACTGGTAATATCGATATCATCCAGCCAAACTTTACCCTGATTTGGCTTCTCTAAACCTGTCGCAATATAAAATGTCGTGGTTTTACCTGCCCCATTTGGCCCCAGCAACCCAACAATCTCGCCCTGTGATACAGACAGGCTGACACTATTGACAATATTCCGTTTCCCGTAAGATTTATGGATGTTTTCGAGGAGAATCTTCACTAGGGGTTAGGGGTTAGGTGTTGGGGGTAAAGGGGGAATTAACAGTATGCTGGCAGCCTAAAGCCTAAAATCACTGCTTACTGGTCTTTTCCGGCACAACATAGATAGACTGAACTGGCGTACCGGGTTTTTGTCTGGCAATGAATCGCCCCTCATCAATCAGGTAAGTAATCGTGTCGCCCTGGAGACTACTGCCATCTTGAACGACTAAAACATTTCCTGAGAGAACAATTTGCTTTTCCTTGATATTATACTGAGCTACATTTGCCCGTGCTTGCAGTTTTTTGACAGGATAACTGAGTCGAACATTTCCGCGCGCGGTTACAGTTTCCGCCTTGGTATTAGCCTCTTGGAGATCGGACTGGATAATTATTCCTTTACCTCCTTGTTCCGGCAAAATGTAGTTGCTACGAACTTGTTGTTTAACTTTCGGGTTGGCAATAAACTTCCCTTCATCAATCAGATAAATTACACTTTCGCCTTCTAGAGTGTTGCCATTTTGGTTAATGACAACGTTACCTGTGAGGATGATGCGCTTTTGTTTGATGTAGTACTGGGCTAAATTTGCACTAGCTTGAACTTTGCGACTGGGGTAATTAAGCCTGACATTACCACGGGCGGTGACTACTTCAGTCTTAGAATTTGCTTCCTGAATGTCTGCTTGAATCAAGAGTCCCTGCTGATTTTGCGGCAAAACTTGGGCGACGGGTGGTACTTTTGTCGGCTTTTGCTTCACAGATTTGACAATTGCGGCTTGTGTTGGGAGGACAATATTGCTACCAAACATGATGAATGGCAACAGCAGCATCCATCTCCACTGAAAATAGCGATGGTTGGTGTGAGTTGAGCGTTGCATGTGTTAAATCTTACTGGATTTGGGAACCCAGATTGTAAGGAAGCTAAAATTTCTGTCAACTAATCTATCTCGATCGAGTCCTAAGCTGATTGACGTGACTAGTTTACGATTAGTTTCAGTTCGCTACTCTGATGACGGGTAAAAGCCTAGTATCTGCCTGTAATTGATTGCCCACATCGAAGCTGCTTTCCACCTGAAATGTCTGACCGCTTCGCTCCACAATCTCATGTAAAGCCTTTAATAAATTGTTGCTGTCCTCAATAAGCTGACTGACATCAATCCCACCGTAGATCGGCTGATAGTAGCCTAACCGACCCATGCCTTCGCCTAGTAAAATCGCCGCACCTTTGAGGTTTTGATTTTGCAGGTGATGGCAAGCCACAGCAATTTGTAGTACACCTTGATAGAATTTCTTATCTGGATCGATCGAGTCCATCCACAAAGCTTCTAACGTATCATGACAAGCATAATATTCTTGTTGATTAAATTCGCTGATACCCTGTAACCATTCTGGCGGAGATTCACTCATGGGGAATGATGGATTATGAATGATCGGCGAAACCCGCCCATCAATGACGATCGCAATTAATGCCCCTGGAAAACTTTGGCCGTATATCGATCTATGTCCAAGCTGCACTGATTGCGGTTTGTCGGGATGCTAACACATCTCGATCGAAATAAGTAGGCTGAATATTATTGGCTGATAAATGACAGGGGTTGACGCATATTTGCGGCAAAGCCGAGAATACCTCGATCTCGATGCTCGTAGAGCAGCTTACCCTGAGCATCAAATAAAAACGTCCCACCCCGCTGTGTCAGATAGGTGGCATCTGGCACATATATCTGCCAATTACCGAGCACTTCTGCCATATTCCGCAGTCTCAGTGTCGCCAATTCAAATGGTCGCTGAAAACCGCTACCACCTGCTACGTTGAAGAATGAACCTTTCAGAGCTGGCAGCGGTTTTGCTTGGACGATCTCCTCATTATCGATTAATTGCGGAGCTTGTCTGTCTCCTTTATACCCGCGAAAGACCTCAGCTAGAGTACCAGGACTACCAATTCCCGCACACATCAGCATTAGGTTGAGCCAAGCGTTTTGGGTTGGGGAGAAACCAGGAACTTTTAGCGATAAGCCAGAATAGAGTTCCAGTTGGGAATGCAATTTGGCACCCTCATCAACAAACAGCCATGCCGCTGGAAACCCCGTAAAGTCACAGAATTTCTGTCCAGCTGCGCGATTGCCAATCCCTACCAGCCGGATTGTCACGCCTGCGGCG
>JANPJH010000219.1:0-5495 GCA_031425415.1 Chamaesiphon sp. VAR_61_metabat_425
GACAAGGAGAGCTAATTGCGATGTTGCCAAAATCGGCATTAGTAGAGATGTCTAGCGATCCAACCTTAGCTGTTCGATCGATCGAACCCATGCCCCAAACTGGAATATATCTCTCCCGCCAAGTTGTACTCGTAACAACTAGAGATCGACTTCAACTTCCGCCAATTCAAGATTTCTGCGATTTAGTCACAAAGTTTGCGGTTATTACTTAGGAACCCCTAGCCCCTAATTCTCTATTCCCAACTCCCTAACCCCTAACCAGATGAGCGATCTATTTCGGGAATTCATTCAGAAAATTGGCAGTGGCCCTCATACAGGCAAAAGCTTAACCCGTGAAGACGCAGCAACAGCGATGAAAATGATGTTGTTGCAAACAGCTACCCCTGCTCAAATTGGTGCTTTCCTGATCGCTCATCGGATCAAACGTCCAACTGGTGACGAGTTAGCAGGGATGTTGGATGCTTATGCTAAACTGGGGCCGCAATTACAACCCGTTGCCAGCCATGCCCGATCGCCAGTCATCTTTGGTATTCCCTACGATGGTCGATCTCGAACTGCACCCATCGCTCCATTAGTTTCGCTGATCCTCACCACTGCTGGGATTCCCGTCATCTTGCATGGTGGCGATCGAATGCCGACGAAATACGGCACGCCACTGAGCGATATCTGGCAGGCATGGGGCATCGACTGGACGCAGGTACCCCTCGAACGAATTCAAGCGATCTTCGCTACAGCAGGTTTAGGCTTCATCTACACGCCCAGCCATTTCCCCCTAGCCGCAGGACTGACACCCTATCGAGACCAAATTGGCAAACGCCCACCGATCGCGACTTTAGAGCTGATGTGGTGCCCCTATGCTGGGGATGCTCATCTGATTTTTGGTTACGTGCATCCGCCGACGGAACAGACGGCACTTGTCGCCGCTGCACTTAGGGGAACACCCCAAAAAGTGACCACGGTAAAAGGGTTAGAGGGTAGTACTGACTTACCCCGCGATCGAGCTGTAATTATCGGCGTTCATCAGGCGGGACATGAGTTAGAGCGGATTTTTCTTCACCATTACGATTACGCTCTCAGCAATTTCAATCCCCCGCTATTATCCACGCCCGAACTAATCGCCAATTTTGCTACAGTTCTGGTTGGACAACCATCAGAACTCTTAAACTCTGTGCTGTGGAATGCCGGATTCTATCTATGGCATTGTGGCGGGGCAATTGACATGTCAGCAGGGATGAAGTTGGCTGAAGAATTATTAATTAGTGGTGCGGTCAGTCAGCAATTAGCCAAAGTTAAAGCACTTGTTGCAGGTTAATTAGACTTTTGGAATATCCCCAGATGTTCTTCCCCGCGCCGAACAGCGATCGAATCTGCGGCTGGGGTTAGAGACAATAGCTCAAACCGATCGGCAAATAGCTGGCTAATTTGATGGGGCGTAGACCCAAATGGCGGCCCACCGGATCGGTTATGGGTGAAAAATAAAGCCAACAGTTTACCACTCGGTTTGAGTAAAGAGTGAACTACGTTTACATATTCAGACCGTTGGACTGGATCGATCGCACAGAAGCAAGTATGTTCCAACACATAGTCAAAACTACCGTTAAACTTCGGTAACAGTCCAAAAATATCCCGCTGCTGGAAATCTACCTTCAAGCCACGCAATTTTGCTCTCCCTGTCGCCGCCTCAACCGCCGCTGGCGCAAAGTCAAAGCCGATTACTTCAAACCCATGTTCTGCAAATAGCAAGGCATCATGACCCATGCCAGACCCCAGTACAGCGATTCTGCCAGGTGATGGCGCAGCGGAACTAGCCAGTAAATTGACGAACGGTGGTGCTGGTAAACCCAAATCCCAACCGATCGAGCCTTGCCGATAACGTTGGTTCCAATATTCAGGACTGAGGTTAGTAGTTTCTGGCATCATAATTTTTGAAGAGGTATATTACTTGCCTAACAATTTAACAACGCCAACACCACCGAAATACAGGGCTAAAACTGCCCCAGCTAATAAACTCTGCGTCAGCGGATCGGTAGATGGGGTAACGATCGCCCCAACGATCATCGAGCCTACGACCACACTCTGCCAACCAGCCAACATCACCTTGGAAGAGAGAATACCCAATAGCGATAAAACAATTTGGACGATCGGCAATTCAAATAGCAACCCCGTCGCAAACAATAAGACTAAAACAAACTCAAAATACCGATCGATCGACCAGGCCTGTTCGACCACATCCGCCCCATACCCGATCAAGAAATTTAGTGCAGCCGGAATCAAAGCATAGTAAGCAAAGGCGATACCCCCGACAAATAACACCGAAGAACCAGCCACTACTGGTAAGACCAATTGCCGTTCGCGCCGCGTCAAGCCTGGTACTACAAATTGAATAATTTGGTACAAAACAACCGGACTAGCCACTAATAGCCCACAATAACCAGCCACTTTCACCGATACGAAAAAGTATTCCCCTGGAGCGAGTTGGAGAAACTTAATCCCAGCGGCAGGAACCTCTAAGATTTGGACGATTTGTTTGGCATATACGAAACAGCCTAACGCCCCGATCGCAACCGCAATTACCGCATAAAATATTCGTTGGCGTAACTCTTCCAAATGGTCGAAAAAAGACATCTCCACTTCGGCGGGGAGTTCGTCCAATTCACTAATATCTTCAGCAAACTCTGGATCTGGAGACCACAGTTCCGTACTGAGTTCGGCATTGGACTGAAGATCGCTGTCTACTTCGGGAGTCATCAAGCAAGATAATTGTCTGAACTTTCCTTTAATTATAGAGGGTAGGGGGTAGGGAGTTGGGAGTTGGGAGTTGGGAGTTCGGAGTTCGGAGTTCGGAGAGAAAAGCATTTATCCTCATTCCCTTTTCCCTTTTCCCTAAAGCCTAAAGCCTAAAGCCTAACCCTAAATCTCCGACTGGATATCGCGAATGATTTTTTGAGCGCGGCTGTATTTGTCGATATCGCCTTTGGCTTTAAACAAATTAGCCGCTCGTTGAAGATCGGCGATCGCTTTAGCTTGATCGCCCGATCGTCCGTAAGTGATGCCACGGTTGAGGTAGGCTAGAGCATAATTAGGTCTAATTTGAATTGCTAGATTGTAATCTGCCAATGCTCCAGCAACATTTCCCAAATCGTCAAGTTCGTTACCACGATTCAAATAGGCTTGAGCATATTGAGGATCGATGCCGATCGCTTTAGTATAATCAGCGATTGCTTCTTGTCTTTTGCTACTCTTACTCAATACTGTACCCCGATTGTAGTAAGCAGAGGCATGTTGAGGATCGAGAGCAATTGCTTTAGTGTAGTCAGCGATCGCGCCGGGTAGATCGCTCAGACTATCTCTAACATTACCCCGTTCGATATAAGCTTGAACGTAGCCAGGATTGAGTTCGATCGCGAGGTCGAATTTACCAATTGCTTGGGGGAAATTCCCGGCTGCTGCTGCCGTTAAGCCTTGCTGGTATTCCAGTGTTGCGGTTGTCTGGCTGGTTTCCCGCACCGCTTGGGTATTACTCGCCTGAAGAGTGGCTGCCAAAATTCGCTGGGGCTGAAGTACAACTGTTGTGGCAATCGTGCTGACGACGAACCATGCTGCTAGGTTAAAGTTTCTGCCCATACCACCTCCAGAAGTTGACAATATCTATACTCTTACTACCAGAATGGCTGGTAAATTTCCAGAAGGTATCGGTACAAAGACACAAAAAATTACCACTTGATCGAGTTTTGGTTGCGATTAATTGCTGATAACTGTTAGCGGGCAACACTTGTACGAGATCGAGAGCCAACTTCGGGGATCGCGATCTTTGCCTAATGTGCAGTCGATCGTCGATAATTAAGAATTAATAACTAAATCTCCTATATAACCGGTGAATAACCAGACCACTGTCTCCGATACCAAGCGCAATTTCTACTCTCAACATACACGCCCGATTAATTCGATTTATCGGCGGGTCGTAGAAGAATTGATGGTAGAAATGCATTTACTTTCTACTAATGTTGATTTTGCCTACAATCCGATTTACGCGCTGGGTGTAGTCAGCAGCTTCGATCGGTTTATGGCAAGTTATCGTCCGGAAGGAGATAAGCAATCGATTTTTTCCGCTTTATGTCAATCTATGGGCGGTAGTCCCGATGGATACCGTAAAGATGCTGCCGGTGTGCAAGAATTTGCCCGCAGTATGCAGGGACAAGATATCGTCAACTGGCTAGCTCACCCCAAGGCGGAAGGGCTAGGGACAGAGTTAGCCGGGACGCTTAGCACAGTTGCGAGCAACTCAAAGTTTAAATACAGCCGTCTATTTGGGATTGGTTTGTTTACAATCCTCGAACAAGCAGCACCAGATCTATTTAAGGATCAAAAGCAGCGCGAAGCAGCGGTCGTTCAGCTTAGCGAAGCGTTACATATCCCAACTGATAAAGTCCAAAAAGATCTCGATGCCTATCGGAGTAACCTTGATAAGCTCGTCCAAATGGAAGCAGTAATGGCAGATGTGATTGAAGCCGATCGCAAAAAACGCGAAAAGCGCGCTCAAGAAAAAGCGGAAACTCCGTCTACGACTACATCTGCTGAATCTTAATCATTGTCAAGGTCGCACTCGATCGATTTTTGAGCGCGATTGCTGAAGCAGTAGTGCTAGTTGCCAGGCTCGGTGACAATTGACGAGCCGAGCCAAACTTCAGCGGTCTAGATTTAATATGATTTAAGAGTGGGCAACCATAGGTTTAGATTCTAGCGGCACCTGAGAATGTATCTAACTATCACTCAAGATTCGATCGACCTATCCCCAGGCAGTGAAGTGGTATTGCGCCATCAAACCTGGGCTGACTACGAAACGATCTTAGTAAGTCGTCAAGATAATGCGGCAATTAAGATTTATTATGATGCGATCGCTCAAGAAATTCAAATTATGGCACCTTTACCAGAACATGGTAAAAAGTCAGATACTTTGTCGGATCTAGTGAAAGTGTTGCTCCGCAAACAGGGGAAGAATTGGGACTGTTTCGATCCGATTACACTCAAGCGTTATGGGATCAAAGGGATCGAACCAGATACTTGTTTTTACATCGACAATCGAGCGGCCATTCTAGGAAAATCGCCAATAGATTTGGATGTCGATCCTCCACCAGATTTAGCTATTGAAATCGATCTAACTTCATTGACCAAGCCAGAAGACTATACTGCAATAAAAATCCCCGAACTGTGGATTTATCGCGATAAAATTCTCCAAATTTATCTCTGGAATGGCGATCGGTATCAATCGAGTAATACCAGCAATATTTTTCCCACACTTCCTGTCGCCCAAATCTTACCTCAATATGTTGAGATGGCTTGGACGCAAGGTTCGAGTGTGGCAATTCGGGCATTCGAGCAAATTTTAGAGGGTGTTTGAAAAGTATAAATTAATCCCCCCAGCCCCCTTAAAAAGGCTACCGTGTACACATAAGTATGGTTGACTTCGTTTTTAGATCTAAATCCCCCAAACCCCC
>JANPJH010000220.1:0-2253 GCA_031425415.1 Chamaesiphon sp. VAR_61_metabat_425
GATTTAGAAAAATGAAGAAATGGTTAAAACATGCGCGGATATTTTTTCCGAGTATCGCTGATACACTTGAGAAACATTTACCAGAGATTGCTAATTATTTCTTAAATAGAACTACGAGTGGTGTCACCGAAGGTGTTAATACTAGAATTAAGTTAATTCTTCGCCAAAGTTACGGTTTTGCTAGTTTTAAATCGATGAGAGAAAAGTTGTTAGCTTGCTTATTCAAATAATCTCCGCTCTGCTCCGCTCATTTGAATAAGTTTAAATTATAACCCTAAGTACAGGAGAGCCCTATTCTTCCCCAACGTGCCAAAAACATCAAAGTGTGTGATTCAAACTATTTGTTGTTGCAAAATATACACCTGTCGATCGACCTGTTTGAGTCGATTTAGATCGACCTGTTCCGTTAAAATTTAAAAGCAGCGTTTGAATTTTGGATCTTTTTATCAGCCAAACAACTCAAGTCGTTAGTCGATCGCGCTCTGCATACTAGAAAGGCTATATGTAAGGTTACGATCGATGACTGACGATGACATGACTGGTGATAGTTGGGATGAAGAGGAAGAAGAACTGGAAACTCCCCAAATGGTAGGTAGTGCGATCTCACGTAGCCTCTACCGCGATCCTGCTCTAGCTGAAGCGATCGGCCGCGAACACAAAACATGATGCAGGATTGATCGGCACAAAGATCGGCACTAATTGACGGTTGAAAACGCTATAATTACTGTATATCAATAGTTTTAGCCTCTAAAAAGATCGGCACTATTATGGAATCTCTCGCCCTCATCGAACCATTGTTACCTGAGTTGAGCAATCGAGTATTGACCGATCTGGCTACGCAACTGTGGGCAGAAAGCACTGCGCTCAATAGCAACTTACAGGTGGCGACGATTCTAGGAATTGGCGATTTAGTCCGCACGATGAATTGCTACTACAGCAACCTGATTGAAGGACATCGCACCCACCCCATCGATATCGAACGCGCTCTCGCCCAAGATTTCTCGCTCGATCCCCAACAACGAGAATTACAGTTAGAAGCCAAGGCGCATATTGAAGTGCAACGAGAGATCGATCTGGGCAACGTGCCAGGGTCAGTTGTGAGCGGAGAATACCTGAAATGGATTCACCGCGAATTCTGCACTCGGCTACCCCCTGAGATGTTGGTGTTGAGTAATACTGAAGGTAACAGACAAATTCAGATCGTACCTGGTGAGTGGCGCACGGGAGATGTGATTGTTGGACGACACATTCCCATTTCCGCGCCAGCCATCGATAGCTTTATTAACCGCTTTGCAACTGGTTATCGACTGGAACGATTATCTCAAATAGATCGAGTAATTGCCGTGGCTGCGGCGCATCATCGGTTGGTCTGGATTCATCCCTTCTATGACGGGAATGGGCGGGTGGCGCGATTATTTTCCCATGCGATGTTTCGGGAAATCGGTATCGGTACGAGTTTATGGTCGATTTCACGCGGATTAGCTCGTTCTAGAGACCAATATCGTGCTGTCTTGGCTAATGCCGATTTACCCAGATGGAACGATCTCGACGGCAGGGGAAATCTGACAGCTAAGGGCTTGCAAGCCTTTTGTGAGTTCTTTTTGAATACTTGTATCGATCAGGTCCAATTCATGAGATCGTGTCTCGACGCGCCTCAGTTACTCACCAGAATTGAGGTGTATATAAGCGAAGAAATCGTCGCCAAACGGTTGCTCCCTGGCTCGGACAAAGTGGTTGCAGCAGTATTTCGATCGGGGGAGTTGGAGCGAGGTCAGGCGGCAGCGGCGAGTGGATATCAAGAGCGGCAAGGGCGCAAAGTATTACAACGGTTGTTGGCGGCTGGCTTGTTGATTTCCGATACGCCTAAAGGTGCGGTGAGGGTAGGTTTTCCATCTACTTTACTAGAACGATATTTTCCGCGATTGTTCTTGGGGTAAATGCCAAATCGAATGTCACTCGATTTTTGACAATCATCAAGAGATTACTGATTTTATAAGTCTTCGAGGTGGCGGTAACTATGAGTGGGTGGCAAACATTTTAAACCGCAACGATCGCAATGATATCCTACCAATCGCTTTATTTCAGTGGCTATTTCTGCCCAGTTGTCTGGATAAAAAAGACAACGGAGATCAATAATTTTCTGGCTAGAAATAGCTTGGAGATTGAGACAGGGAAGATGGTAGTATTTTTCATCGATGAGTGTCACTTACTCAACGGAGATATTTGTGGTTATATATGGGGGAGGACAAATAT
>JANPJH010000221.1:0-6251 GCA_031425415.1 Chamaesiphon sp. VAR_61_metabat_425
CCCCAGACCAAATTATATTCGCGGCTACCGGAACAGGCTCAGAGCCATACAGAAGTCTATTTTCCCAATTGGGGCTGGCTCGATCTAGACTCTACCCCCGATCGACCTTTATTAAATCTCGACGCTCGTCAACTCGACCAACTCAAACAGATTGCCTTCTCCGCACAACCAGTTCAAGTATCTACGTCGCCGAATCCATCAGCCTCGCCAACGTCCAGCCCCAGCAGTCCGAACCAGAATAACCCATCTCCCGTCCCACAAAGTACCTTTACCCCCTCACCCGATCACTCTGCACAGCTAAATTCGCCCCTCCCGGCTCCACCAGCCGCTCGATCTCCATGGATAGCCGATCCAGTCATCCTCAGAATTATCTTAGCCGCGATCGCACTACAGATTGCGATCGCGTGGTATCTCTGGGATCGGCGGCAACAGCAACAACAACTAGCCAAACTACCGCTAGTCGAGCAGATCTATCGATCTATGGTCACAAATTTGAGCAAGCAAGGATTGGTAAAACATCCAGCCCAAACCCAGCTAGAATATGCCGAGAGTGCGAGTAAAATCTATCCGCCTCAAATCGCCAAAGTTGTGTGGGAAATTTCCCATCTTTATACAACTTGGCGATATGGCAAACAAAAGATTGATGTCAAACAGTTAGCGAAAAAATTGCAGTATCTTCAGCACTTACAGCATTTAGCTGCTAAAAAACAACGTAAATAGTGACTCGATCGATTGGAAGCTTTGGGTGAGAATTTGTTGGATTTTGAGGAGGTTGTCTTCTGCTAGCAGGTATCTGAGGCTTAAAGCGATTCAAACATCGCTGTGAAACCAGATAGGGTGAGACACGCATCGGTAAATTCTTCGGCATCACTTACATCTTCGATCTGATAAGACATTAGCCGTCGATCGTCACCAGGCATTTTTCGCGATGAGAGTAAGGTGCTAGGGTATTTTTCGGCAATTGTCTTAAAAGCTTTGCCATGAATGCGCCAGCTATCCTCAGAACATTCAATTGTTACGCGCCACATATATAAATCCTGATTGGGTTTGGGACATAGAGCTACCCAGGCTCATTCTGTCACAATTTGGTAAAGAGTATCACCTTGGATGTTCACATCTAGTCTACAATCGCGGTAAATCTAGCCGAGGATTAAATGATTCGATCTCGCGGAGCTTTTGGTAAAGTTCCTTTTCAACTGGGGGCGGATTTTTGGGGACGACGATTTGGATTTCGAGTAATTGATCGCCGCGTCTACCATCTTCAGCCGGAAATCCTTTCCCCGCAAGGCGCAATTTTTGCCCAGAGATAATGCTTGGTGGCAGACTGATTTTGACTAATCCATCGAGGGTGGGGACTTCGACAAAGCCACCTAACACAGCCTCAGCGGGGGTTACAGGTAGTTGACAATAGACATCTACACCTTCGAGTCGAAAAAACTGATGGGGCGCGATATTAATCTTGAGATAGAGATCGCCGCCAGCGATGCCTTGACCGCGTAGGCGAATTTTTTGACCGGGAATCATGCCTGGGGGCATATCCACCTCTAGGGCGCGTCCATCCTCTTGAATGGTAATCCGTTCGCGTCCACCCAAATAGGCTTTATCTAAAGGTAGAGTGAGTTCGGCTTCGAGGTTTTTGGGACGGGGGGGTGGGGGTGTGTCCGCATAAGTCCGCCCACTGTTGTGGGTTTCGCCAGATGTTGTCCGCTGGCGGGTACGCTCATCGATGCCACGTCCTGACTTTGGTCGATCGCCATTATTACTACTGTTACTGGCAGCTTCTTTTTTACGCCCTAAGAGTCGATCGATAAAAGTATTAAAATCATCACCAAAGTCTTCGTCTGCCCGATCTTGAGTACTTGGGGCTGGTGATTTACCTCGGTTTTTGCGCCAGAATCCGGTGAATTTATCGTACTTCGATCGCTTGGACTGATCCGATAGCACCTCGTATGCTTCGCTGATATCCTTGAACTTTTCCTCAGCCGCTTTATCCCCTGGATTGAGATCTGGATGGTATTTTCGCGCTAATCGGCGAAAGGACTGTTTGATTTCATCCGGGGAAGCATCTCGCTTAACACCCAATAGCTCGTAGTAGTTGCGAATGTCTTCCATGATGGGGTTAGGCTTTAGACGGGGTTAGGCTTTAGTTTAGAGATAGATCGTGGATGAGAGACAGGATTTTAGATCGATTCGGTAGGCATAGATTTCTACCCTCATCCCTAATCTAATACCATTCATCATCCTCTTCATCCCAATCATCGCGAACTGGCTGCTGGGGTGCGGGAGAATTTGGCCGACGATTGGCACTACTATTGTCAGATTGCGATCGCCGAAATTCACGCCGATCTTCTAATTCATCAGGATAGCGAGGATTGCGAGGTTCTGTGGGGTATGGGTTGGGATTGCGTTGCCGATTTTCTGGGGGAATTGCTCTGCTAGAAGATCGCTGGGCTGGCGGATCTGTTGAGCGACGCGGCGGGGAACTTGGCAGATCATCCCAACTATCATCTCGGTAATCATCATCGCGTTGGCGAGATTTATTCCCTGAACTGTCAGGATTCGGCGAACGGCGATTGGGATTGCTGTTGGGTGGATAGCCTGTATTTTCATCATGATTGTTGGGATAGCCTCGATCGCGATTGTAACTGCTGTCATAATCACGGTTATCGCGATTATTACGTGGATTGGGTGGATTATCGCGTTGCCTGTCTCTGGGCGGAGTGGCATATGGATCTCTGGTGGGATTAGGATCGCGGTTGTAGTCTCGCGGTGGTAGTGCGCCACGATAGCCGCCCGGATCTCTGGATCGATCGCTCGGATAGGCTGGGGGATAGTCATTGGAACGGCGATCGTAATACGGGTCGCCTGGGTTGCCGTAAGGATTGTAGGTATCGCGATTATTATAACCATCCCGATAATTGTAGTCATCGTCATCGCCGACGAAAATATCTTTGATCGTTCCGAAGATTCCTTTATCTTCTTCCTCTGTTAGCAGGCGGACTTGGCGACTAAAATCGTAAAGTGCGTCATCTAGCTCGTTTTTCACTTCGTCAATCAATCGCTCGTCCCCATCAGCTAGGGCTTCACGCAATTCTCTCACTAAGGCTTCAATTTGCTTGCGCTGGGCATTAGCAAACTGCATCCCAAATTCCAATGCAACTTCCCGCAGTTGGCGTTCGGCTTGATACGATAGAGCTTCCGCTCGGTTGCGTTTATCGACTTTTTCCCGCTTTTGCTTGTCACTCGCGGCAAATTGAGTCGCTTCTTCGATCATCCGTTTGACTTCCAACTCGCCTAGTGTCGAGGCACCTTGAATTGTCACCGTTTGTTCGCGTCCGGTGGTTCTGTCCATCGCGGTTACTTGGAGGATACCATTAGCATCGATATCTAGGGAAACTTGAACCTGGGGAATCCCTTTTGGTGCGGGAGGAATGCCCGTAAGTTTAAATCTTCCCAAGGATTTATTATCATTAGCCATTTCTCGTTCGCCTTGAACGACATGGACTTCGACCATCGTTTGATTATTTTCGGATGTGGAAAATATATCAGATTTGCGGACGGGAATTGTTGTGTTGCGCGGGATGAGTTTTTTCATCACGCCACCGATGGTTTCCAGCCCTAGAGAGAGCGGTGTCACATCCAAGAGCAAGATATCCTTGACTTCGCCCGCCAATACACCCGCTTGAATGGCGGCTCCTACGGCAACTACTTCATCGGGGTTAACATTCTGATTGGGGCGTTTATTTATAAAACTCCGAACCAATTCTTGCACGGCGGGAATTCGGGTCGAACCGCCGACTAGTACCACTTCATCAATATCGTAGGCTGTTAGTTTAGCATCGCCCATGGCCCGCTTGACAGGGCCGCGCAGCCGACTAATCAGATCTCCACACAAATCTTCAAATTGAGCGCGAGTGAGGCGGGTTTCGATGTGTTTGGGGCCATCAGCAGTGGCGGTGATGAAGGGAAGATTGATATCTGTCACCATTACCCCAGAGAGTTCGATTTTGGCTTTCTCAGCCGCTTCGGTCAGACGTTGGAGGGATTGACGTTCCTTGCGAAGATCGATATTTTCCGCTGCCAGAAATGCTTCAGCTAACCAATCGACAATCTTGCGATCGAAATCTGCACCCCCTAGTTGAGTATCGCCACTGGTAGATTTAACCTGAAACACGCCTTCCCCAACTTCCAGCACAGAGACATCGAAAGTCCCCCCGCCCAAGTCGAACGCCAAAATCGTCTCGCTTTGGCGTTTATCCAAACCATACGCTAATGATGCCGCTGTCGGTTCATTCAGAATCCGCAATACGTCTAATCCAGCAATTTTCCCAGCATTTTTGGTCGCTTGACGTTGAGCATCATTAAAGTATGCCGGTACGGTAATTACTGCGCCCGTGACAGGTTCGCCTAAGTATCTACTGGCTTCATCTGCCAATTTTTGCAAGATCATTGCCGAAATTTCTTCAGGCGCATATTCTCGATTTTGTTTGGGGCATTTGATCTTAATATTGCCATCTTCATCCTTGCGGATGGTGTAAGGAACTTGCTTTGATTGGGGGCTAAGTTCGCCGTATTTCCGCCCCATGAAGCGTTTCACCCCATAAAAAGTATTTTGGGGATTTAACTCGGTTTGTCGCCGTGCCATCTGTCCGACGAGGCGTTCCCCATCTTTGCTAAAACCGACGACGGATGGTGTGGTACGCATACCTTCTGCATTAGCAATCACCACTGGTTTCCCACCTTCCATGACAGCTACCACTGAATTGGTGGTACCCAGGTCGATGCCTACTACTTTACCCATCCGCTGTTTTCCCTAATATGACTAATTTGTCACAAATATTTGGTTCTATTTTATCCGATCGACTGAACTTTCTGGTGAGGATAGCACTACTTTAGGGGATAGGGGTAAAATTAGGGGTTAGGCTTTAGGAAGTACCCCCTGTTAAGGTGCGAATTAGTGTGTGGAACCGGAGATCTGGGGGTTGTCTTGACTCGCTAATCCGTCGGGAAACCCGACGAACGCGAGTCGCTCCGACCCCCAGACCTCCCGTTGAGGGGCGACCCAAATCGCGCTGAGGTCTCCTCAGCGTGCGTTTGGGTCAAGACAGCGGAACGCCGCCCCTCAAACTCCCCGCGTCTTTTGGTTATTTTTACTGCGTGGGGTATGCATTGCTTTCACCTAGTGGCTGCGGGGTAGGGTCCAGCTGGTGTTAATTTAGATTGATTGTGCATTCACCCTCCCCTGGGCGCAAACTTGGAGCTATGACTCTAACGGCCCAAATTCGTCGATCGATTAGTACTAGTACAAAAATCCACCTTAACAGGTGTACCCCTAACCTTATGAATCTCGACCAACAAGTCCAATCCCTGATTAGAGGCGCACCAGATTTTGAGAGTCAAATGAGTGTAGCGGCGATCGCGCCAACTTTACAACAGGTAGCCCAAAGTTTACCCAGACAAGCTTACTATATCCGGCAAAGTCCCCAAGGTGAGTGGGCAGTGACAATTCTGCGCCATCGCCAGCAGCCCGATTTGGAAGTTCGGGTGATTTACGCATTTAATCGGATGCAGGATATCAGCAAGTTTGGCGAACGCCAACCGGGAGCGGAGGTAGCAGTTGAGGTGCCGATCATCTATTTACTATTTGAAATGTTAGCTATCCCCACAATCGATCGAGTGATATTTCTGAATAATTCCCAAAATCTCGATTTAGGGCAAGAAATATTGCGGAGTGACCTAGAAGAATCGATCGCCAGAAATCTCCACCAACAATCCATTCCCCCTAGTCTACCCCCAGATGTCTGTTGATCTGGTGAGTTCGAACGTAGGGATAGGTACGGAAATCCCGAAAAGCTGTAACAGCCCGATCGACCTACAATGCTGGTAACTAAACACGATCGCTATAATTATTAGTACCTTATGACAGTATTAGAACAAGGTAACATCACCATCCATACCGAGAATATCTTCCCCATCATCAAGAAGTCTCTGTATACCGACCATGAAATCTTCCTCCGCGAACTAATTTCTAACGCTGTTGATGCGATTGGCAAAGTCAAAATGGTTTCCTTCGCCGGAGAATTTAGCGGCGAAATCGGCGAGCCCGCAATTAGCATCTCGATCGATAAAGATAAAAAGACGCTCGCGATCGCTGATAATGGCATCGGGATGAGTTTGGATGAAGTTAAAAAATATATCAATCAAGTTGCTTTTTCTAGTGCGGAAGAGTTTATTCAAAAATATCAAAAAGA
>JANPJH010000222.1:0-32272 GCA_031425415.1 Chamaesiphon sp. VAR_61_metabat_425
GAAGTTACTGACTTCTGTCAAATATTTTTTGCACCCAAACAGCGGCAGAGTCCAGCCGACCACAAAAATATGAATGCGCTGCTCGACAAAGCAGTCGTCAGATTTCAGGGCTTTCAAAAGAATGAAGAAGAGGAAGCTGAGTTGTGGCGAAGCCAAGTCAAAGCTTTCCAAAATCTTTATACCTTTTTGAGTCAAATCATCCCTTATCAAGATAGCGATTTAGAAAAAATATACACCTACCTCAAGCACTTAGCACTAAAACTACCAAAACGAAAGTCAGAACTTGGATATCAATTCGATGAGGAAATTCAACTCGAATATTATCGACTTCAAAAAATTAGTGAAGGCTCAATCAGTTTATCTGAAGGCTACGCCGCAGCACTCGATGGCCCAAAAGATGTCGGTAGCGGAAAAGTAAGAGAAAATGATTTACCGCTTTCTCGTCTCATCGACCTGATTAACGAAAGATTTGGTGAAAATCTCAATGAAGCAGACCAACTATTTTTTGACCAAATTGCCGAAGCTGCTGCCCTAATTGAGGCGATTTCTCATGCTGCTCAAGCTAATCCAAAAGATAAATTCCAACTCGTGTTTGATCGAATTCTCGAATCACTATTTATCGATCGAATGGAGATAAACGAAGATCTCTTTGCTCGATATATGAACGATCCTGAATTTAAGGAATTAGTATCGCAATACTTAGGTCAAAAAGTTTACGAGCGAATCCCTAAAACCATTTCCTATTTAACAAAAAATAAATCCGCCAAATAATCATCAGCATCGAAATTTTCAGCGTGGTGTAATTTGCGTGACTAGATGAACTAATTCCGGAATAATCAATCGTTCCATCCCCAATTGAACTGCACCGCGTGAGCCAGGGAGCGAAAATACGAGTAACTGATGATAGGTGCCAGCAATAGCGCGAGAGGCGATCGATCTCGATCCAATATCTTGATAGCTCAAGAACCGAAAAATTTCGCCAAATCCAGGTAAGGTTTTAGTCAGTACACTGGAGATCGCATCATAAGTAGTATCGCGAGCAGAAATCCCTGTACCTCCATTGAAGATTATTGCCTGAATAGGCGGTACTACAGTAAGTGCCGCATCCAATTCTGCCCGAATCAACGCTGGTTCGTCAGGGATAATCTGATATTTACCCAGTTTGTGTCCCGCAGACACAAGCAGTTGTTGGGTTAATGCCCCACTAGTATCAGTAGCGGGGGTGCGGGTATCACTGATGGTGATTACCGCACAGTTGATGGCAATCTGGATTGAATCCGGATGAGGTTGGGTAGACACGAGATCTAAATTACTCAGCTTTACTAAATCCTAATCCATTTGCTTCGGAATAACGATCCATAAATCGCATGAATCGATCCCATTCTGCCGTAGAATTCATGATGTAAACTGCTTCGAGAGCTGCGGCTTTACCATTGACAAATTTTGCTTTGACTTCACGGGTAGAGATTTCACCCTCCTCATCGAGCATATACATTCCGGTAATTTCAGCGTTGACATCGTTGCCAAGGATCGCTGGTTGATCGAAGGAAAAAGATGCTGTACCTTGTTCGCCACTCTTGGATTTGGTTAGTCGGACATCGGGAACTACGGTTTCGGTGATGCCTTTAGAAAACTGAATTTCTGCCATAAATGAATTTTGTTAATATTGTTTAGTCTTAATATATTACTCGATCGAGTGTAACGAAATTGACGAACTTAAATCCATATAACTGGATCGATCGAGCATTGGTAACGATTAAACAGGCAAACTGGTATCGATCGCCCCAAGTCATTGCTGGTTTACCAGGAACTCAGGCGGTTATCGCCGATCGAGTGTTACTCAATTTTGGTAGTAATGATTATCTCGGTTTAGCTGGCGATGAGCGATTAATTCAAGCCGCAATTGCTGCTACCCAAAAATTTGGGACAGGTGCGACAGGCTCGCGCTTAACGAGTGGACATAAACAACTCCATCAAGATTTGGAACACTCGATCGCCACCTTTAAGGGCACTGAAGCTGCCTTAGTGTTTAGTTCTGGCTATCTAGCTAATTTAGGCACAATCGCCGCCCTAGTAGGCAAAAAAGACCTGATTTTGAGCGATCGATTGAATCATTCTAGTCTGAAAAATGGGGCACTGCTCAGCGGTGCAAGGGTAATCGAATACGATCATTGCAACCTAGACAATTTGCGTCAACATTTACAGACACAACGGGCTAGTTATCGGCGTTGTCTGATTGTCACGGACACGGTATTTAGTATGGATGGTGATATTTGTCCGCTGCCAGGAATTTTGGACTTATCGATCGAGCATCACAGCATGTTGTTGGTAGATGAAGCTCATGCTACAGGAATATTTGGAGCAACGGGTGCAGGTGTAGTCGAACATTATCATTGTAACGGACAACCACTAATTGAAATCGGCACACTCAGTAAAGCGATCGGCAGTCTTGGCGGCTATGTGGCGGGGAGTAATAGTGCGATCGATTTTCTCACTAATCGTTGTGCTAGCTGGATTTATACCACAGGTTTATCCCCAGCCGATACCGCTGCGGCGTTAACGGCGATCGAGATTATTGTCACAACGCCCCTATTACGCCAACAACTCTGGCAAAATATCGACTACTTACAACAACTTTTTGCCGAACGTTTACCAACGCTTAAATTGACTCCCTCTAAATCACCAATTATTTGTATTGAATTACCCGATGCCCAAACTGCGATCGACATCGGTGCCAAACTAAACCAAAAAGGGATTTTCGCCCCAGCAATTCGTCCACCGACAGTACCAACAAGTCGGATTAGATTATCGTTAATGGCAACCCATACTCGATCGCAATTGGAGCAATTAGTTAACTCGATCAAACAGACTTTAGATCGTTGATGCTAACGATCGATCGTGGAGCGTGTCTGAACCATAATTAGCATGATTAACTGATGAACTATGATTTATCTATAGAAATAATCCTAGTTCATCTGCTAATCCGATAAATCACGCTAAATCGATAAACCCAACTTCAAACCCATCAACGCATGGACGATCATCACTACCAAAATTCCACTTCCTAAATAGGCGTGAGCCTTGCGGAGTCCGGGATTATTTCCCCCAAAGCCAGTGCCAGAAATGATGCCATTTAGCAATAGTAAACTTAATACGGCGATCGCTGTTAAGAAGTGAGAACTTTCCATCACGGCATGTTTTTGGATGACAAGAGACAATAGCCCCCCACTAGCCCCGATCGCCATAAATGCAAACATCGCGGGCATAATTTTTTTATGCTCCGTCTTACTTTTCACCGCTGCATCAACATCTGTCGCCGTCAACAATCGACCTTTCCAGCCAGCATAAGCCCCATATCCACCCATCGCAAACATGACAATGCTCATGAAAAAAGGATGTCCCCACTGGGTGAGTGGTTCTGGGAGATTAAGACTGCGAAATTGACTCGCGATCGGCTCTAATAATTGTGATAAACTTTCGCCCATGATAACCGTACCGCGCTCTCTCTAAAATTAGTCCGCTTGCTATTGTACAAGGCGATCGCAAAGAGAGGATAGGATTAATTTAAACCTTCCATTACCCAAGTTACATAAGTCCCGATCGGACTCCAGAGCAAATATGGTACGAGTAGAATCAATGCCGTAGTCGAAATCGGCAAGATTAAGATCGCCAGAATTGCCCCTAGAATCCAGCCTACGCCACCAATAATCGTTCCGACTCTTAGACTCCGAAACCAGAACATTCCTGGCGTGTAAGCCATTACTACCACCTCTAGGAGCAGATATAGAGCCATCAGTCCCCAGGTTTGCATTTTGCCTGGAGCCGTCTCCCAGACAATATAAGCCGACCAAGCCGCACAGATAAAAATTGCCGTCCAAATCAACGGAATCAACCGCTCGAATGTCAACCACTGCGGACGACGGAGCCGATTAAACCATCGATATCCTTCGGGAGTATTTAACCTCCCTAATCCAAATCCCACCAAGATCGCCACGATGCCAATTATCAACCAGGATTTAATCATGTAGGGAGAGGGAGTTGGGGGGATTAAATTTAGACTTTTCAAACAGCCTCTTAATATGTTGTCTCTGACTTGTATTAAAGTCAAGCCAAGTTGATTTCGGCCACTTCCATCTTTGCCACAGCCCCAATAGTAGTGATTGGGGGCATTTTTGACGAGATTTCTTCGCCCCGTGTACTGAGTAAAATTGCCCGAATGTCCAAGTTGCCTAGATCGATTCAAAGCTCATCCAATCTTGAATCTTTGCACTCTTGAGCACCGACTCAGCTCGATCGATTTCAGCTTTAGTTCCAGCGATCGAGACTAGATAATATCCTTGTGTCAAAAAATCGCTGTAATGTTTCATCTGTTCGGCAGTAATCTGGTTGTCGATGCCGCCTACCAGCACCCCACCGGAGATAGTGCCATAGAAAGCTCCAGTCGCCATGCCAACCAATACCACAGCACCACTAAATGCGGGAAATGCGAGTGTTGTCAATCCAGCCACTACGCCACCGACTACACTACCGATCGCGCCAGCACTAGCTGCTCCACGGGCGATTTGTGCAGTCGAATCATTGCGGACAAACTCATCTTCAGACTGGACGAGCGGCTCTGTCTCCTTACCTAATTTCAGTTCTGCGGAATCATTCGGCGGAGCAACAACCGAAACATTATTCATCTCAAATCCAGTTGCGTTGAGTTGACTCAGTGCTGACTCAATCTGGTGGAGATCTGGAAACATGCCGATCGCATTTATGCGGTTTAATGCCATGCTAAATTTCTTATTTTGAGAACTAATAACTAATCTTAGTCTCAAAAAATATTTTAACAATCTATCAGATTAAAGATGGCAATCGATCGATTTCTATTCTTTTAGTTTTATCGATCGATAAGGCAAAAAAATAGAGGGTAGACTTTTACCCTCTAACGCTCATTTACTAACTACTCAGGTTCATTGGCGATCGGTGGTGCGGCGATCGGCGTAACATTGAGCGTGAGATTTTTGTTATTCCGCCGGACTTGAACTTGAACGTTGCCACCGATTTGAGTGCCATCTACAGCTTGCTGGACATCATTAGAATTTTGGACAGCTTTACCATTGATACTCTGAATCACGTCGCCAGAACGAATTCCGGCTTTGGCGGCGGGGGAGTTGCGGACAACGCGACCGATGAGGGCACCTTTGTCAGTATCGACGTTGATATTTGAGTTGGGGTCGTTATTAATCTGCTCTTTGAGTTCAGGGGTAAGATTAATCATTTGAATTCCCAAGAAGGGATGATCTACTTTCCCTGTGGCAATTAATTGTTTGGCAATGCGTTGAGCAGTATTAATCGGAATTGCAAAGCCTAAACCTTGGGCACCACGGAGAATCGCAGTATTCATGCCGATAACTTGTCCAGCCGAGTTAAGCAAAGGTCCACCAGAGTTACCGGGATTAATGGCGGCATCGGTTTGGATGTAGTTGACTCGCTTACCTGCTGCGCCAATATCCGAACTACTCCGTCCAGTTGCACTGATAATTCCAGCCGTAACTGAATTATCTAAGCCTAGTGGATTACCGATCGCGATCGCCCACTCACCTGGTTTTAACAGATCGGAATTACCCAGTTGAATACTGGGGAGATTTTTTTCGGCAACTTCGATTACCGCGACATCGGTGACTTTATCGAGACCTTTGACTTTACCATTGACGGTGCGACCATCTTTGAGCGTGACGGTAACGGTAGTGGCTCCTGCCACAACATGGGCATTAGTGAGGATCTGTCCATTGTTGTTGATGATAAATCCAGAACCTGTTCCGCGCCGAATTTCTCGCTCTTCTGGTTGAGCTTGTTGCGGCATCTGATTACCAAAAAACCGCCGGAAGAAGGGATCGTCGAATTCATCTCCGCCTGACTGACGAGCGACAGCAGTTGAGGCATTGATTCTGACTACTCCTGGACCAACTTTGTCTACCACTTGGGTAATGAAATTTTGATCTGCCCCACCTAAGATGCTGCGGCTGTCAGCCAACTGAGGAGTAGCAACAGCAGGGGATTCAACGATCGAGGGAATTTGTTGTTTGGCGGCTAAATAACCAAAGGAACAACTCGCAACACCACTCAACAGCAACAGCGATAGGTATTTAAAACTTTGTCGTCCTGCTGCTTTGAAGGAAGTGCGAGAATTCTCTGGAGTTTGATTTTGGACTTCGGATCGATCTTCTGTGGGTAAATTGTTCTGTGGTTCTGACATATAAATCGCACTTATACAATTCTTTTAGCGATCGCGGCTAGCTAGATTCGATTTTACGTGTGCTAGCTCATCACACAACGCTCGACTATCCTAATTTTAGTCTAGCCTTTATTTTTGACGCAGTAATGTCAAATTTGTTGCAAAGATTTATATATCGGTAGCCAGGGTAGTGCAATATTTCTTGAATTATAGAATACCCGCAGTCTCATACAACCTTCTCAGCACGGCTGCTACCTTAATTACATATTGTGGATCTGCCGACCATCGCCCATTTAGCTGTCGCATCGTAGGCGCAACTCCCCGCTTGACTAATTCAAACCGGGGGGCAACACATTCTTGGACTAACAAATCGCTACTGGCATAAGCTTTTAGTTGTTGGATATGGGCGCGGACACCCAGCCGGAGATTGACGAAGGTTGCCCATTCTGCCTGCCTGTCGCCCAAACTGGCAAAATTGTTAAATTCGGGGAGAATGACACCGCCAAAGGTCAAAAAGCGAGTTTCCAAACACATTTGCGCGAAGGCGAGATCGTGATTGACCCCTTCGGCTCTGGCTTCTTCGATATAGACTTCTGGTAAATTGGGAAATTGAGTTAGAGCCTCGAGATTATTGGCAGCAAGAAACTCATTCAGGTTTGTTGCACTCGTATGCCCGACACCCATTACTCGATCGAATTCATCCGCACTAAATACGTGCTGAGATTTGATATTGTAAGTTCGACCAATTTCGGAGACGATCGAAATATTCAGATCGCGCAACTCGATCGCTTTGAGATAGACTACTCCCCGATAGCGAATCCGGCGCAGACTAGCATTGAGCGCGAGATTGACTCCCAACCGGTCGGCTAGATCGATCGGAATATAGACATTGCCATTAATCACAATCCCCCGTTCGGGATAGGGTTCCTCATTTACCTTAAGATGGACGGGGACGGTATGATTGGAGCCAGCAGCCTGCATGTGAGCATCGCGACTCCATGTTACCAAGCCATCCGCGATGCCGAGGGCAACTTCGCGCCGATAAGCTTGAATCTGTGTGCGATCGTCAGTTTCAACTTTAAACCCGATCTCCATCAATAATGAGGGAATAATTAATCGTCTACAGAAGGCTAAACTGCCTGTACCTGTCGATGTGTCTGGTTTTGCTCCATAACTCGGTAAATCGGGAACGCGGCTACAGAAGGCCAACAGGAGCATTTGGGCATGATTTTTGCGTTCGCTATTTTTGGCAATATAAAATGTACTCACGCCTCTAGTCTGAGAGTGGGCGTAAGCATCAGCATGGATGCCCAAGGCAATATCGCCTGGCCTTGCTCGTTGATTAATCCAGTCGATGCTTAGCCTAAGATTGTCAGAATCAGGTACGGCAATCACTTCAAAGCCCCGATTGCGGAGTTCTGGGACGATCAGATCTCGCAGAAATACCATTTCTCTAGCTTCATTGGGCGAACTACCGATGGCTTCTGGATCGGCGGCGGCACCTTCATAACCGCCATAAGTTGCACAAACAAAAATCCGTCCCATGAAAATTGATCTCCTTTCGTTGGTTAATAGTAATGAAGTACACTAGCTATGAAATATATTATTTATCTAGAAATTTTTAATGCCAAGCTAATTTAGATGTTGGGTCTTCAGTCTGCCCACTCTACTCATAGTCTAAGGGTAATAATTGTAACCTTTATGCCCTTCGATACTAACCGATCTACTTAGCGATCGCCTTGGGACATTTGGCGGTTTGTTTTGAGTCTATCAATCCTAGAGCTAGGTGCAGCAGAATAGGATCGATCGATTCTGCTGGTATCATCTGCTCTGGCTCACCTTTCCTAACTTGTGCGTTAAGTTAAGAATTATGGATGGTGTCGAGAAAACTTACTGAATCACAATCGATTGAGTTGTAGATTAAGTGATTATGAAATATTTCCGCGCTCTTAACTATATTGGAGATGATTAAATGTATTTTGTAGCTCAAGGACAGCCTCAAGAACGGGCTGAGTTTATTCAAAAAACTTACACCCACTTGGCTGGGGCGGTAGGCGCGTTCATCGGGGTCGAGTTTCTGCTATTTCAATCGGGGTTGGCAGAGGTAATCACTCAATCATTGATGGGGAGTAGATTTGGTTGGTTGGCTGTGATGGCTGGTTTTGCGCTGTTGGGCTGGTTATCCCGTGAGTTAGCCGCCAAGGCAGATTCGATCTCAATTCAATATGCTGGATTGGGACTATATGTAGTGGGTGAAGCGTTGATTTTTACACCCATAATTTACATGGCGAGCCAATTTTCTGATCCTAATGTGATTCCGACTGCTGGAATTTTAACGCTGCTGCTATTTGCCGGTTTAACGGCGATCGCTTTTACGACGGGCAAGGATTTTACTTTTTTGGGTGGGGCACTCAAAATCGGCGGTTGTATCGCACTAGGATTAATTATTTGCAGTGTAATATTTGGGTTTAGTTTGGGCTTATTTTTCTCGGTCTTTATGGTTGGATTTGCGGCAGTGGCAATTTTGTATGATACGTCCAAAATTATGCATCATTACACTCGCGACCAATATGTAGCAGCTTCACTAGAGTTATTTGCTTCAGTAGCTTTACTATTTTGGTATGTCTTGCGGATTTTGATGTCACTCTCATCTCGCCGATAAGTCATTTGGATAATCTTCATTCGGAAGTAGTGAACATGTCAGCATCCCGCAATAAATTGATGTGATTTTTACCTCTAACTCATGTAGCTGACCGGCTTAATATCTCTCGATCGCACAGAATTTATAGCACCAAATGAATCCCCAATACAACCGACATTATTAATGTGGAAATCTTTGCATCCAGCACAGAGTTATTAGCACCTCAGACTCCAATAAGTAGAATAATTAATTGGGTTTTAGCAGCAACAGTCGGGGCAATTGTGATGACGATCTCTCCGGCTGTTGCCGCAGAACGAGTTGAATTTGGTTTCGGCCCTGTTAAAGTTGGTATTGCTGTCAAAGAATTGGAAGCCTATGCCAAACGAGAGACAATTGGTAAAGAATTAGACACTTTTATTAGCCCGATCTCGGAGAGCGATCGCAAGTATGTTAAGCAATTTCTAACACTGAGATCGGATTTTAAGCCCTCACAAGTATCTAATTTCTTCCACTCGGCAGTTGGCGAGAAGATTTTGATCTATTTAGGCGATCTAGTTCAAATAGATCGTAACTTGAATGGTTCAAAAGCAATTAGATCGGGATTAATCTCGGCAGCCGCCGATCGAGATGGATTATCTTTACTTAATTTCTTACGAAAATATCCTACCCCAATTCTGCGCTTGAATCTAGAAAAAGGGTTTGAGGTGGCTAACAAAATTGATAAACTCGGTCAGGAGACTAAGAACGCGATCTCTGGGGTAGAACAACTATCGTTGGAGTTGGCAAAATCTGAGCCTAAAATCGATCCACAAACTATGGCTAGTCTGGCTATTTCCGGGTCATATCCAGTCAAATTGCAAACTGAAATCTTAAAGGATGCTTCCCGTCAGCGGCAGTTTACGGTGGATTTCTATGTGCCGCAAGGGGTTCTTAAACCTGCCCCTGCAATCGTGCTATCTCACGGCTTAGGATCGGATCGGCAGCATTTTGCGGCGATCTCTAAGCACCTTGCCTCTCATGGCTTTGTCGCGGTTACAGTCGAACATCCTGGCAGTAATACGCAAAAACTCCAAAAGCTGTTTAAAGGTCTATCTAAAGAAGTATTTGATGTCAGCGAATTTATCGATCGACCTAAAGATGTCAGCTATATTTTAGACGATCTGGAGCGACGCTTTGCGGGAGTAGTCAATGTGCAGCAAGCCGGTGTCATCGGGCACTCATTTGGCGGTTATACCGCTTTGGCACTAGCAGGGGCAGTAATTGATTTCGATTATTTAGCTCAGCAATGTAGTCAAGGAATTGATTCTGCTAATGCTTCGCTACTTTTGCAATGTGAGGCTTTGAAATTACCACGTCAGTCTTACAAGTTTCGAGATAATCGAATTAAGTTGGCCTTAGCTATCAATCCAATTGATAGCAGTATTTTTGGTCCCAAAGGAATGGCAAGTGTACAAATTCCGGTAGCGATCGCCGCTTCTAGTGAAGATACAGTTGCTTCAGCAGTATTAGAACAAATTCAACCTTTCTCGTGGATGAATGCACCCGAACGCTATCTGTTTGTGGTGAGAGGTGTCGGTCACATCGCTGATATTCGCTCCTTTATTAGGGCTTTTATGCCTTCCCTTGATTCTTTTCTCCCTGACAAAAACATCGAACCACTTAAAGAATATTCGCGCACTTTTGTTTTAGCTTTGGTGCAAACTCATTTAAGAAATCGGCGGGCATATCGTCGATACTTGCAGGCTGGATATGCGATCGCAATTAGCCAAACTCCAAATCAAGTCAGTATTCTGCGATCGCTTACCCCCGAACAGCTTAATACCATGCTTCAATAATTGAATTTACTAGCAGTTAGAAATCACCACCCAATCGGCTAAATTAACTGTCGATCGCGATTAATTTAAACCAAGTTGCTAGTTATAGGTTGTCGATGGAAAAAGGGTCTAGGGCATCGGGTATATTAGACAGCTTTTTAAGTAAGATCTTGTTGATTGCATAGGTATACTTATTGCCTAATCCCTATCCCCTAATCCCTACCCTAGTAACTTTATTACTTAGGCATTGGCGAGGTTCCTGGGACAGATCCAGGTGAAGTTGCCGGTATACCCATTATTTCTGTTGCCGGCTGCTTCTGAGTTTTAATTGGTTTTGCGGTAGCGGTTTTCTTAACTTGGCAACGAGCATGAGCTTTGGTCGGTAGGGTGGCAGGATCGATCGTTTGTGTGCCCACAACTACTGATTTCATTTTGCCAGCACCATCAACTAGTAATTCGCCACAAGCGTTGGCAGTTGCTGGTTTGCGCTTATTTGTCTTGCCTTTAGCATTGACAGTTTGAACTTCATACTTCTGCTTCGCCGTTAAGCCTGTTACCACTACTTGATTGGTGCCAGTTTTATAAACTTCAGCGTTTGCTACTGCACCATAAACGAGTGTGATGGCAGTCGCAAGCGCGAACGCAGAGATCGGAAATTTGATTGACATATTTAATCGTATTTACAGTTAGATGGTTGATAGTGGAGGGCGACACCCGGTAGATTATCACGAAGGAATGTGTCGATCGCGATCTCGGCAGCATCGAGCGGGTGTGGCAGTGGAAACTTACCAGATGCTACCGCATGGCGCGAATTAATTCCGCTGCGACTTCGGGGCGGGAAAATTCGGGTGGAGGTAATTCACCTTGGCGCAGGAGATCTCGGACTTTAGTGCCGGACAAGTGTACCCGTTGTTCGGGTGTGCTCGGACTAGTTTTGGTAGTCGCCATTGACTTGGTGACTTTGCAATAGAAGGCGTGCTCGAACATCATCGGCGTGATGCCCAATTCACCTGGCTCAAACTCGCTAAAGATGTGCTGTGCATCATAAGTACCATAGTAGTCGCCAACTCCAGCGTGATCGCGGCCGACGATAAAATGGGTACAACCATAATTCTTGCGAATTAGGGCGTGAAAAATTGCTTCGCGAGGGCCAGCATAGCGCATGGCGGCGGGATTGATGCCGAGAATCACTCGATCGGTAGGATAGTAATGTTCGAGGATAATCTCGTAGCAGCGCATCCGCACATCGGCGGGAATATCATCTTCTTTAGTCGCGCCAACGAGGGGGTGGAGAAATAGCCCATCGACGGTTTCCATCGCACATTTTTGAATGTATTCATGAGCGCGGTGAATTGGATTCCGGGTTTGAAATCCGACGATAGTATTCCAGCCTTTGGCTTGAAACTGCTCGCGAGATACAGCCGGATCGATTTGATAAGTGGGGAATTGAGGATGGGCTTCCCGCTCTAGCAGCCAGATTGCCCCGCCTAAATTAACATTGCCTTGCTCGTAAACTACTTTGACACCAGGATGCTTTTCATCATCAGTACGGTAGACGTTAATTGCTTCCCGCTGTTTATCGTAGGTATATTTTTGAGTTAATTCTAATACGCCAACATATTTACCCGTATTGTCATCCAGCCGAATTAGTGTACCAATTTCTAGGGGTGTGGCGACAGCTTCAGGAACGGATAACGTAATCGGAATCGACCAAGGTAAACCATCAGCTAGCCGCATGTTCATGACCACATTGTCATAGTCTGCTTCGAGCATGAAACCAGCGATTGGGCTAAATGCACCGATCGCAATCATGACTAAATCAGAAAATGCCCGTTCGTCCAATTGAACTCTGGGCAAATGGTCTGCTTTACTAAGAAATTCGGCTTTTTGGGCGGGGGTGGCGATACGATTAACTAACTTACCGCCGTGGGGTGCAATACCAGAACGCTGACTCAAACTAACTTTCCTCGCAATCGTGACATCTTATTATGAATCACTCTACCAGCTTTTCCGTTATCAACTATCAGAAGATTATTTAGTCAGTGTCAAGTTAATTTTGAGATTATCTGGCAAAATGAGGCCGATCTCCCAGAGTTTCAAAAATGCCATCCATCCGCGTGAGCGTAAATAAGTGTTGTACGGGTGCCGCGATCGAACAAAGGTATAAATCACCACCAGCAGTCCTAAGCATCTTCAGGACGGCGATTAGGGCACCTAAGCCAGAACTATCGATGAAGTTGACATCCGCCAAATCTAAGAGCACGAGGTTGTTTCCACCTGCGACTAACTCACTTACTTGTTGGCGCAATTGATTTGCTTGTCGGCCATCGATGACACCTGCTGGTTTAATTATTTGGAGGGGAACGGGCATAGCAGAGGTTAACTTGAGCAGTTAGATTAATTTTACGCTTTGCAGTGATTGTCAGTGATGACGATCGCTTTTACTGTGTTAGTTCCGCAATAATTACTTTTCGATCGGCGGGTCGGGGGGTGGGAAATTGATTGCCCAGTCTAGCTTGTGGCTAAACGTGAAATTTTAGTTAAGAGTTGAAAATGTATAGACTAATTATATTCTGGGGACTATTAAATTTATATAAGCTGAATGACTGAAATTAGAGGGTAGAGGCAAGGGGAAAGGGGAAAGGGAAAAAGGAAAGATCGATTCTATGCCAACTCCCAACTCCCAACTCCCAACTGTCTTGAAAAGGTGCTCCACTTGCGGAGTTCGTCCGGTCGGGTTTCCCGACCATGGAACGAACCCAAGCGGGGGAAACCCCAAGACCGCACTTTTCGCTCCCAACTCCCTACTCCCTACTCCCTTACGGTGTTACAGCTACTCCCTAACTCCTGATATCTGGCTTGCAAGTCTGGAATGGTGAATACCGATTCAAATTGTAATCCGGCGGATGCGTAGCACTCAGCTCCACCCTGTTGTCGATCGACCAATGTGATCACTCGATCGACAATATAACCTGCAGCTCGAAGTCTTTCTACAGCTTTCATCGCCGATTGTCCGGTTGTCACCACATCTTCCAAAACTACTACCTTAGCTTGTGGTTTAAGTGTGGCACCTTCAATATAGGCTTGGGTCCCATGTCCTTTAGCTTCCTTCCGAATAATTAACGCCGGGATTGATCGTCCTTCATAGACAGAGACTACACTTACTGCGGACACGATCGGATCTGCACCCAAAGTCAATCCAGCTACTGCATCTGTATCTTTTGGCAACATCGCCAACATCATCCTGGCAGTAGCTACCGCACCTTCTGGATGGAGGGTGACTTGTTTTCCATTGATATAGTAAGTACTTTTTTGACCGGAAGACAGGACGAAATCTCCTTCCTTGTAAGCCAACTGGCACAGTAAATCTAGTAGACGTTGACGTAATGTAGTTAGATCGACCTTCGTCCAGGGAATATTGCCAAGAGGTGACTGCATAAGTTGAGGCTGAGACATTAGATATTGGATTTTTCACTATCCACTATCCACTATCCACTATCCACTAGTCACTAATTCGATCGAATCTTCCCGATCCGGTCATCCATAAGTTGAATAAAGTAAGTAATAGATATAGAGGTTAACCATGATGAAGTCACAGTCTATCGGTTTAGTGGCACTAACTATTGCCATCGCTGGATGTTTTGCCCCCTCAGCCCGCGCCGAACAACCTCCAGAAAACATTGCTGATGCAATCACTAGTGCCTTATTTAATCAGTCTGGGGATCTCTATCGCAATACGGGAATCGATCGTCAAGCAACATTTTTGTTTGGATTGAGCTATCCCGAAAAAGAATTTGTCAGTGATGCTAACGCAGTAGAAAAGCTCTACCGTCAGGGAATGCAGGCTCAAAGTGGGGGCAAAGTGCTTCGTACTGCTGATTTACCCAATCCTTTTACGAGTTCTTTACGCACCACTCCCGCACAGACTAAATCTTTTAGTAATATCGAGCCAAAAGCGGATGCTGAGTTTGCCGCAGAAGCTCCCGCAGAGCCTCAATTAGCTGCACCTGCGCCTCGTGGTAGAGGCTAGAGCGATATTCGATCGAGGCTGATGCTTATTCCCGATTTGAAGTAAGTGTAGTCTCGATCTCCACAGAAATATCCTCAATTTTTTCTAGGCTATTTGTCAATTTATCGGCAATCCCTTCGATCCAGGCTTCATCTTGTTTGGTGTAACTGCGGGGGGCGTTCGCCCCCAAGATCAGTACCCCTTGACTACCTAACGGCTGACAGATAATGCCTTGAGTGTTAGCTGGTAAATAATCAAATTCAATTCTGCCGGGATAGATTTTAGTATTGACTAAATAAATCGCCTTTTGTTTGGCAATGACTCGATCGAGAATTACGCCTGGGGTAACTGTTGCTTTTGGGGCTAAAATGCCCCGACGGAGCAATACTTGACCCTGATAATAGACGATGATCGATCGAGTGACCGTATTTGTCAGCAGCAGATGTGATGCCCAAGCTAGTTCGGTTTGCAATGATTCGGATAAGTTCGGTGACAATTCAAACCCATCTTTGCCCTCTAATGTAACGCGATCCGGCTGTCTGGGTTGCACCTGTTGCCACAACAATCCAGTCAACACTAACACTGCTGTCAAAATTACCCCCAGCGCATCCGATCGCGCCTGAGAATCGGTCAATTCTGGAGTCAATACCCGATTTAGCATCAACATCGTTCCCGCTATCCCCCCGACGATTAGAGGCACGAGTCGAACGATTCGATTTGAGTCGTTGTTCATGGTTAGTTGAGTATTCAGTTAAAACTATCAATACAGAATGGTTCTGGCAGATTTGCCCACCAAATTTCTCCTCGGTACATTACCACTCCTCATGCTGTAAGGACATAAATTGCCTGGTGGCGATCGTGGGATCTAGATCTGACGATTTTTAGTTATCCTCTGGTTATACCAAGATTGCAAGATACAAGGCAAAGGCTTTGGCTGAGGCAGAACGCGATCGAATTCCAGATCCAAACTACGACACGCGCAACCGTGCATATTCTGGTAAGATCTTGATGGTTTCTATCAGTGGCATCAATGGCTTCAACTCGCGCACGCATCGCACTTGACGCAATGGGTGGAGATGATGCACCCGCCGCCATCGTCGCAGGAGCGATCCTAGCCCAAACAGAATTAGCAGATGTAGATGTCATCCTCGTCGGCGATCTCGACCAGATTCAGGCTTGTCTTAATAAACATCCTAATCCACCCAAGCTGCAGATCATCCCAGCCGAGGGGACAATCGAAATGCACGAAGAACCTTTGGGTGCATTGCGGCGTAAGCCCAAGGCTTCGATTAATGTGTCGATGCAACTTGTCAAAGAGGGTAAAGCCGATGCCGTAGTTTCGGCTGGGCATTCTGGCGCGGCGATGGCGGCGGCATTATTAAGATTAGGTAGGTTGCGCGGCATCGACAGACCTGCAATTGCCGCAGTATTTCCGACGAATAGGGCGGATAAATCGGTATTAATTTTAGATGTGGGGGCAAATGTAGATTGCCGTCCCAAATATCTCGAACAGTTTGCAATGATGGGATCTGTTTACAGCCAGTATGTGATGGGTGTGGATAAACCCAGAGTTGGGCTACTGAATATCGGCGAAGAAGAATCTAAGGGAAATGAAGTGGCGATCAAGGCACATGAGAGCTTACTCGTCAATCAAAAGATCAATTTTGTTGGCAATGCTGAGGGGCGCGATGTCCTTTCCGGTAACTTTGATGTAATTGTCTGCGATGGCTTCGTTGGTAATGTGTTACTCAAATTTGCCGAAGCGGTGGGTGATATCGTTGTCCAGATGCTCAAAGAAGAGCTACCACGCGGGCTGCATGGCAAATTGGGGACAGCAATCCTCAAACCTAATCTCAAACGGCTCAAGCAGCGCATCGATGCGGCCGAGCATGGCGGTGGTTTATTATTGGGTGTAGAGGGAGTTTGTATCATTAGTCATGGTAGTTCGGATGCGGTTTCAATCGCTAATGCGATTCGTTCTGCTAAGAGTGCTGTGGACAAAAATGTGATCGAACGAATTCAATCTAGTACTCGCGATAAAGTTTTGAAAGAGGAGCCAATCGTTGCTGGTGAGTAGTAAATGAGCTAGCTGGCAGGATCGATCGTGCCAATCCCGCCGATCGTGTGGGAGAATTAGACTCCGACTGGTTATTCATAATTCATGCTTCTCCTTCCGGAGACGCTACGCTACGACCACGCTCAGCAATAATAATTTAAAGCTTATGGGAGTCACTTTTACTGGATGCGGTGCGGCTGCCCCACAAACTGTTGTGCTTAATGATGAACTCGCTCAGGTAGTGGATACCTCGGATGAGTGGATTGCCAGCCGCACGGGGATTAGACAGCGGTGTATTAGTAACGAGCGTGAGTCACTAGCAGGTTTAGCGACTCATGCCGCCCAGCAAGCTCTAGCAATGGCTGGTGTCGTGGCGGCGGAGGTGGATTTGATTCTGCTTGCGACATCTTCTTCAGAAGACTTATTTGGTACTGCTTGTCAGGTTCAGGCACAATTGGGAGCGACAAATGCGGTCGCTTTCGATCTGACGGCGGCTTGCTCTGGCTTTGTGTTTGGGGTAGTTACAGCGGCGCAATACCTGCGAACGGGTACTTATCAGAATATCTTAGTAATTGGAGCCGATTTATTATCGCGGTGGGTGGATTGGCGCGATCGCAATACCTGTGTATTATTTGGGGATGGTGCAGGGGCTGTGCTAATGCAAGCTAGTGAGGGCGCAGATAACTTACTAGGCTTTGAAATCAGGAGTGATGGAACACATAATGCTTGTCTGAATCTAGCTTTTAAGCCAGAATTAACCGAGCTAATTCCTGGTGTCACACTCACTCAAGGAAAGTATCAATACATCACGATGAATGGGAAAGAAGTCTATCGATTTGCGATTAATCGAGTACCAGAGGCAATCGATAAGGTAATTCATAAAGCTAATCTGACTCATGAGGATATCGATTGGTTGATTCTTCATCAAGCTAATCAACGGATCATGGATGCTGTTGCTGAAAAGCTAAATATTCCGGTGGAAAAAGTGGTTAGTAACGTCGCAGAATATGGCAACACTTCCGCTGCTTCGATTCCAATCGCCCTCAATGGAGCGGTGAGATCTGGTAAAATTCAATCTGGTGATACGATTGCCACATCTGGTTTTGGGGCTGGTTTGAGTTGGGGTGCAGCAATATTTAAATGGGGCAATTTAGAGACGCTAGGAGTTAGAGGGTAGGTGATAGGAATGACATTATGAGAGATACAATAGAAGTCCTTTCCTTCACTAAAAAAATCACGATGGTGGATCTTAAAAATGCTCTAATAATTAAGTAATCAATAATAAGTAATCAGCAATTATGAAAACTGCATGGGTATTTCCTGGTCAAGGCTCACAAACAATAGGCATGGGAGTAGATTTACTCGCCATCGATACGGCTAAGGCAACATTCGATCGAGCCGCAGAAATTCTCGGTTGGTCGGTAGTTGATATCTGTCAAAATGATGAAATTAAATTGGCAAATACTCGCTACACTCAACCATGTTTATATGTGATTGAAAGTATTTTAGTCGATCTACTCAAACACCAAGGATTTGCGCCTGATGTCGTGGCTGGGCATAGTTTAGGTGAATACGTTGCCCTATATACAGCCGGAGTATTTGACTTTGAAACTGGGATGCAATTAGTCAAACGTCGGGCCGAGTTGATGGAGATGGGATCGGGAGGGAAAATGACTGCGCTGATTGGGTTCGATCGAGGTCAGCTAGAAGCAGCGATCGCCGAAACTGAAGATGTCGTTCTTGCTAATGATAATAGTATCGCGCAAGTGGTTATTTCGGGCACAGCGGCAGGTGTTGACAATCTTCTCGCCAAAATCAAAGTTAAACGTGCCATCCCGCTCAATGTTTCCGGTGCTTTTCATTCACCTTTAATGGCAACAGCCGCCGCCGAATTTAGTAAGTTATTGGTGCCAATTACGTTCCATGATGCTCAAATCCCCGTGCTGTCCAATGTATCGCCGATCGCGGCAACTAATGGCAGTGAATTGAAAGAGCGTCTCGACAGACAAATTACCGGATCGGTAAGGTGGCGAGAAATCTCGCTCCAACTGTCTGAATTGGGCGTAGAACGGTCGATCGAAGTCGGCCCTGGTAAAGTCCTATCCGGGTTGATCGGCCGCACTTGTGAGGGGATGACGGTGGCGCAGGTGAACGGTAGTGCGGATCTAGAATCGATTTCTCAGACTAATTAGCTCTAACCGCGACAAACATCAACAAGTAGTTAAACTTTTTTTGCTGTCAGCATTTCAGCTTTTCTGTTCGGAAAATACGATGTCTTCATAAACATGTTCGATCTGGCAAATCAGATTGATACTCTTGAGTTCGACTGTATCTCCTGCCTGATAGTTAATAATCCGCCAGTCAGATGTATCAATCTTGCGAAATAGTTCGATCTCGATTGTATCCGCACTAACTAGCACATATTCTTGTAGGCTTGGATTCCGTCGGTACATCTTGAATTTGTTACCACGGTCATATGCTTCGGTGCCAGGGGACAGGACTTCGACAATCAGACAGGGATATGTGATGTATTGGGCTGTGCTTTTATCTCTTTCGTCACAAGTGACACTGAGATCTGGATAGACATACTTGGTAGATCCCACAATACTCACTCTGCAATCAGAATTCAGGGTTTTACAGCCACGCCCGCGCATATGACTTTTTAGTAAGGCACCGAAGTTTAACGCGATATCACCATGATTGATGGTGCCACCACTCATCGCATAAACTTCACCATCGATATATTCATGCCGCTCTAATTGTTGTTCCTCCCAAACGAAGTACTCTTCGGGGGTGAATCTTGGCAAGTGTTCTCTTGCTGTAACCATTTAAACCTCTAAGTATTTACAATAGCTTTTATCTAACCTCGGAACTCTGTCGTTCGTATCGCAAGTTTAGCAGCATCTAGATCGATCGCTAGAGCTAATTGATAGACATATCTGCGCGATTGAGAGATTTGTTCGGCGACAATCCGACTAGCTTGGGATCGCGATGTCCCAGCTAACATCAACTCAATTAAAGCTCGATCGATGGCTTCATCTGATAATGTAGGATGGCTAACTGCTGCGCCAGCGACGACGATCGCGTATTCACCTTGGGGTTCGACTTGGGTATAATGCTCGATCGCGGCACCAATTTTCCCGCGCCAAAATTCTTCATGTAATTTAGTTAATTCTCGACCTAAAACAATCTGGCGATCGACACCAAATGTTTCGCCAAAGTCTGCTAAAGTTTGGCGTAAACGGTGGGGCGATTCATAAAATACTAACGTGCGGGAATCACCAGACACTGATTGTAATCTGTCGCGGCGTTCTTGTCCCTTGGCAGGTAGAAAGCCCTCAAACACGAACCGATCGGAGGGTAATCCCGAAGCACTCACTACTGTAATCACCGCCGTCACCCCTGGAATTGGAATTACGCGAATTCCGGCAGCAACACAGGCTGAGACGAGGAGATAGCCAGGATCGGAGATTCCGGGCATCCCTGCATCAGTGACTAGGGCGATCGATTTACCAGCTTGGATTTGACTAATCAGTTCGGGAATTCGTTGTTGTTCGTTATGCTGGTGATAGCTGATTTGGGGGGTTTTAATCTGAAAGTGGTGGAGTAATTTTCCCGTATGGCGCGTATCTTCAGCCGCAATTGTATCTACGCCCTTGAGTACTTCCAACCCGCGCATCGTCATATCACCCAAATTACCGATTGGTGTACCAACTAGATATAGAGTTTGACCAGTGATTTCGTTTGACATGGGGAAAGGGGAAAGGGGAAAGGGGAAAGGAGAAAGGGGAAAGGGGAAAGATTGGTAACGATCCCCTAATCCTGCCGATCCAAAAATCTTGTAAATCTGGATAGGCGATGAGAATGAAAGAATATTCGAGGGTTATATGGGTGGGACTGGGATGTCAGCGGGGGGTGAGTAAGGGTGAAATTGGTCAGGCGATCGAGTGGGTATTTACCAATTACAATTTAGATCTTGCCACAATTGCCGGAATTGCTACACTCGATCGCAAAATCGATGAGATTGGATTAATCGATTATTGTCAGGAATCTGGTTGGTTTTTAAAAATCTATCCTCCAGAACGCCTAAATTCCGTCATCATCCCTCAACCATCGACCTTAGTTACCGAATTAGTCGGGACTGCCAGTGTAGCTGAATCAGCCGCCCTTTGTGCCGCCCAAACCGATGTATTATTAGTTTCCAAGCAGAAATTTAGGCTAAATAGTCAATCTAGAGCCATCACGATCGCGATCGCTTCCAGCAAAATCCGATAATGGAACTCCGCCACCTCCGATACTTCCTCGCTGTAGCCACCGAACTCCACTTTGGACATGCAGCCGAAAAACTCCACATCGCCCAACCCCCGCTCAGCCATCAAATCCGCCAACTAGAAACCGAACTTGGCTTTGAACTATTTACCCGCACCAAAAGATCCGTCATTCTCACCCCCGCCGGACAAGCATTCCTGATTCAAGTCAAGCAAATTTTCCAACAACTAGATCAAGCGATCGAAATTGGCAGAAAAACCAGTCGTGGCGAACTCGGACAAATCTCGATCGGGTTTGTCGGTTCGGCGACTTATAATATCTTGCCAGTAATGCTCCAACAATTTCGCGATCGATATCCCCAAGTTCAAATCGAACTCCACGAACTGACCACCGATCGCCAGCTAATCTGGCTGCGCGACGGTAAAATCGATATCGGGTTGATGCGTCCACCCATTATCGAACCAGATGTCACCAGCGAGATCGTGTTTGAAGAATCGCTAGTTATTGCCCTCCCCGCTAGCCATCAGTTAGCAACAGTAGACTCCATCGATCTGCGATTACTAGCGAGAGAACCTTTTATTCTCTTCCCGCGCCAACTCGCCCCAGGCTTGTACGATCCAATTATTACGATCTGTCAAGCGGCTGGGTTTAGCCCCCTGGTGGTTCAAGAATGTATTCAAATGCAAACGATCGTCAGTCTGGTATCCGCTAATATGGGGGTCTCGATCGTGCCGGAATCAATTCAACAAGTTCAACGAGCGGGGGTGGTTTATAAACCGATTCAAGATCTGACCCCACCAGGCTCAAAGCAACTACTCCGGCTGGCAACAATTTCGATCGTCTGGCGGACAAAGGATGATTCGCCAACTGTCAGCCGACTGCTGGAAATCTTCAAGGGTGGGTAAATTTAGTCCCGGACTCATGCGAGAAGTTGGGAATATGTCAATCCTTTTTGTCGATGCGACTAGGTATACTGAGTAAGCGATCTCATTAATATCGAAGACTAAAAATTCGCACGAAACACTGATTTTGTAATAGAATCAACAATACAATAATTGAGAGCACTTCCGTGTTAAATCGTCATCGCTGGGTAATTAATCTAGTAGTAGCTGTGTCTCTCCTGGCTCTGACTGGATTTTCACTATTTCCACTATTCAATTTGGTACTAGATGGTGGTGCTGCCGTAGCCACCGAGACAAATAACCTCTCAGCCGCCCAAACCAGTCAAATTCAAGCTCAAGCGCAGGGCTACACACAGGTATTACAGCGAGAACCAGAAAATCAAGTTGCCCTCAAAGGTTTACTCGATGCTCGCTTGCGGTTAGGAGATGTCAAAGGTAGTTTATTACCCCTCGAAAAAATTGCCGCACTCAATCCACAAATCGCTGACTATACAGTGCTGTTAGCGCAAACGAAGCAATATTTAGGCGATCTCGAAGGTGCAACCGCCAACTACCGGACAGTGCTGGCGATTCAGCCCCAAAATATTAACGCGCTTCAGGGGTTAGTCAGTTTAATGCTCGATGCCAAACGCCCAGAAGCGGCTATTGGTGCAGTTCAAGAATCGATCGCCAAAGCTGTCCCGAATACCGATGTCACACCGCTGAAACTACTACTGGCTCAAATTTACGTCACTAAGCAACGCAACGCTGATGCCTTGGCGGTTTATGATGGGCTGATCGAGACGAATAAAGAGGATTTTCGGCCAATCTTAGCTAAAGCTCTTGTCTTCAAACAGATAGGCAATCTCACAGAAGCCCAAGCTCTGTTGACAGCGGCGATAGATTTGGCTCCATCGGAGTATAAAGATCAAATCAAACTACTCGCCCAATCCACTCAACCACCCAAAACAGCCATCGCACCTAGTCCTAGTAGTCCCAGTAGTACCGCACCTGTAGTTGCACCCAGTATTGCTCCCCGCAAGTCCCCAGCCACACCTTCAGCGGTCAAATAATAATGTCTGATTCACCTTCATTCTGGGCACCTGTAGATGTTTCTGGTGCTGCGTTTGTTGCCGCGAATGCCGTAGTAATAGGGCAAGTCTCGATCGCTAGCGGCGTAAGTATCTGGTATGGGGCAGTAGTGCGAGGTGATGTCGAGCGGATCGAGATTGGTACCTGTACGAATATCCAAGATGGGGCGATCTTGCATGGCGATCCTGGTTATCCAACTATTTTAGAGGCGTATGTTACCGTCGGACATCGGGCGGTAATTCATTCTGCCTATATCGAAACAGGCTGTCTGATTGGCATCGGCGCGATCGTTTTAGACGGTGTGCGCGTAGGGCGAGGGAGTATCATCGGGGCTGGCTGTGTGGTGACAAAAGATGTCCCACCCCACTCGTTGATGGTGGGAGTCCCAGCCAAGTGTTTGCGCGAAGTAGCGGAAACTGAGGCGGAGGGGTTAACTCTCCACGCGCAAAAGTATGAGCAATTAGCACTGGTACATGCTGGAAAGGGTCGAGATTTGGGGTTTGTAAACCGCTAGCTAGTGGAATAGGAGCGCGTCGATTGTGGCTGACTGCAATCGATCGCCTGAAACCAGTAAAATATTTGTATATCTTTTGGTATAGTAGCCATGTTCCAGTATGAACTGCCCAGATACCTACCCACTGCAGACGAATTACCCTGCTCTGACGATACGCCCGTGGATAATGAACTCCAAGAACTGATCCCTAGCTTACTCAAATCGATTTTACAGATTTTATGGGCCGATCGAATGGATTGGTTTTTTGGGATCGATATGGGAATCTATTATCATCCAGAACAGCCCCCAATTGTGCCTGATGGCTTTTTGAGCTTGGGTGTAGAGAGATTTTATGATGAAGAGCTACGTCCTAGTTATGTGTTGTGGGAAGAGCAAGTCGTCCCCAGTTTTGTGCTGGAAGTAGTTTCGATTACGCCTGGCAGAGAATATACTAGCAAGCTCGACGAATATGCCAGAATGGGAGTCTTGTACTATGTAATTTATAATTCTAAGCGACGACGCAAGCCTAAACTAGAAATTCACAAACTAGTAAATGGGCAATATCAATTGCAAGATAGCAATCCATTCTGGATGCCAGAAGTTGGTTTGGGGATCGGCTATGAGCGCGGCGACTACTCTGGCTTAACGCGAGATTGGCTGTACTGGTACAACGAAAATAATCAACGTTATCCCACGCCAGGTGAGCAAGTACAGCAGTTTAAAATGCAAATCGCACGAGAAAGAGCGCAATTAGTGCAACAACAAGCACTAGTAGAGCAAGAACGCGAACGGGTGGCACAACAACAAGTACTAGTAGAGCAAGAACGCGATCGATCGAATAGATTAGCCGCTAAATTAAGAGCATTGGGTATCGATCCGGATGCCGACTAAAATAGCTACCCACTTTACAGGCTTTCCCCTTGAGCATCTGAAGGAATAAGATAAATTAAGCCAGAAATTAACGTGAGTAGAACGGATATCCAGAAGGCAACTAAACCATATAGATGCCAATTTGGCAGCGTTAATGGTGTAATAATTAGCGCGATCGCCAGAATTTGACTGACGGTTTTCAGCTTACCCCAAATATTCGCCCCACTTATCTGGGCTTTGCCCACTCGCCAACCCGCGATCGTCAATTCTCTGGTTAAAATAAGACATACACCGACTGCTGGAACGAGATGAAGATCGATCAACACCAACAGCGGAATCAAAATTAGTAACTTATCCACTAACGGATCGAGAAACTTACCTAAATCTGTAACCTGGTTTAACTTGCGAGCCAGATAACCATCGAGCCAATCTGTCAAAGCTGCGACTAAAAATATTCCAACACCGAGCCACTGAACTGTCAAGCTGCTATTGTAGAGACAATAAACTACTACAGGCAGACCGAGTAACCGTGAAAGTGTGATCCAGTTTGGCAAGTTCATGGTTTGAGGTGATGGTAAAGGGGTGATTTATGGGCATACTATATAGGTCATCACTCACTAATACTACAGTTGGTGCGTGCGTTACAGATCCACTCACAGCGAACGATCTGCGCGCGATGACTTTATCAATGCTCATAAGCGAGTTTAGCGACAACCTCGATGCCTTGGCAATAGCCTCTACGTTAAAGAATCGCCAGGATTCCCCACTTACCTGTGGCAATCCCCGCCAAATATACACGTAATTACTGAATTATTCACCCTCAGAGTATTGAGACTGGTAGCATGGAAGACAGACATAGTAACGTTCAAGCACTAAACCCATCAGTTCAGGATACGATTACTTCAGTACCTTTTCTGACTGGATTGCCTGAAGCTGCGATCGGTCCAGCAATTGCCAATGCGGCTATCCGTAAGCACCCAGCCAATCAGATGATTTTGCTCGAAAATGACTGGGGTGGTTCGGTGTACTTTGTCCTCAATGGCTGGCTAAAAATCCGGACTTATAATGCCGATGGACGGGAAATTACCCTCAATATTGTCGGTAGAGGCGAAATCGTTGGCGAAATGGCGGCTCTAGAACAAGCACCGCGTTCTACAGATGTATTAAGTTTAACTCCCGTCACGATCGCCAATATTCCCGCTGAAGATTTTGTGCGGCTGATTGCCACTGAACCCCTCGCTGGGATGCGACTGGCTCAATTGATGGCAAGACGACTACGCCAAGTCAATCGCCGCCTGCGACTGCGTGAATCTAATAGTGCCTCTCGCGTTGCCGATACGCTATTGTTTCTAGTCGAAGGACAGGGTAAAACTTCCACCAAAGGGGTGGAAATTCCTAATTTACCGCACCGCGAACTCAGTAGCATGAGTGGTTTAGCACGGGAAACTGTGACGCGGGTACTCACAAAAATGGAAGCCGCAGGTTTAATCGCGCGCGATCGTGATCTTCTACTGATTCCGGATGTGGCTGCTCTAGAAGCGAGCATTGCATAAATTATCAATGCGGAATCGAAGAACGATTGGCTGTAGGTTAGGATAAATAGGTGATGCTGCCTCTAATTTCTAGCCTGTTATGACTCCACTCACTGCTAACTTAATTGAAATCTTTTCGGCGATTCAAGGTGAGGGGATTAATGTGGGCACCCGGCAGATTTTTATCCGCTTCGGTGGGTGCGATTTGCGATGTCACTACTGCGATAGCCAGCATACTTGGCAAAAACAACCAACTTGTGAAATCGAACAAACGCCGGGACAGCGGGATTTTCAAACCTATTCTAACCCGATCGAGTCGGCTCAACTACTCACCTGGATCGCCCAACAACATCAGCCCCATCTACATGACAGTATCAGTATTACTGGGGGCGAACCGTTGCTACACGCGCCATTTCTAGCGCAATTTTTGCCCCAAGTCCAAGCATTAACCCAACTACCTATCTATCTTGAAACAGGTGGACATCGCCCCCAACAACTGATTCAAGTGTTACCTTACTTGGATCTAGTCGGGATGGACATCAAGTTACCTAGTGTGAGTGGGGAAACTCATTGGACACAACACCAAGAATTTCTGCGGTTGTGTCGAGATGCTGGGGTAGATGTATTTGTCAAAACGATCGTCTCTCAAACTACTAATCCAGCCGAACTTCGTCAAGCAGCTCAGTTAATCGCAGCTATTGACAATCAAATAATTGTTTTTCTTCAGCCGATGACAGCGTTAGTTCAACCACACACAGATCCTAATTTAACTGCACCTCTACCAGCACAAGTACTCGCTTGGCAAGCCCTAATGAAGGAGTATTTACCACAGGTTCGAGTGATCCCTCAAACACATAAGATGATTGGGCAGTTGTAAGAGTTAGGGAGTAGATGGTAAGGGAAACGGGAAATGGAAAAGTTTGTTGTTACCAATCACTCAATCCTGTCCATCCTTGTCTTGGAAAAGTCCTTCATTTGGGGAAACCCCAAGACCGGATTTTCCGCTAAATCCTAAAATCAGGATAGATATTTAGGGGGAATTAAACAGTAAAGTTGAGCGGCACCAATCTCAATTTTATCTTCAGGAAACTGCAAGCCAATTACCCCCCCTTTTTTGAGAATTAATCGGTGCTGAATGTTACCAAAAATTAATAATTCTGCCCATTCACTCAAGTTAGGTTCGTGTCCGACTAAGGCTAGGTTAGAAATCGGATTTTGATTAGCTCTTACACCCCACCAAGCCATCCAAGATTCGAGAGTTCCTGCTGGTGCCAAATCCTGTGATACTTCCAATTGAGAGCTAAGTTTGTGGTCGATCAAAATGTCGGCGGTAGCTTGAGCGCGGACGAGTGGACTGGTGAAAATTCGATCGAATTCTAACCCACACTTGTGCAAATTTTTGGCAACTTGTTGCATTTTTTTGCGTCCTGTTTTAGTAAGCGGTCTTGCGCTATCGCTCATCGTTAGATCTGCATCGATTGTATCCAGATTTACAGCAATACCGTGTCGAATTAAGTACAAGTACATAACTTAACAATTTATTTATTACTACTACCAATTCATAGCGCAGATCTAGCCTGACTAATAAATCTTAAATAATAGTTAACAGTACACTATTTACATGTTATTGCTCGATGATGGATGTAACTATCTAGATGATTGGGGAACTATAGGAATGAAGGGTAAATATTTTGAGCCGATCGAGGGCGCAGTAGTTATGGCAGAGCAAAATCTAGGTAGTTTTGTTACCGATCGAAATCGTCGATTTAGTTGGGCGACTTTTTTACCTAAACGGCGGGCGTGGATACAAACGCTGATCTTATTCCCGTTTGGTTTGCCCGTTGGCAACTTTTTAGGTGCTAGCTGGAATTTCTCAGTTAATTTAATGATGGAAGAACATCAATATTTAACGAGTATTCTGTTGATGGGGTTTAATCTACTCTTGCCGAGTTTATTCTTTGCGTTCTTGTTCCATTGGGGTTGGTTTGTGTGGAAGAGGGAAGGACAGGCATGGTACCCCAATGGGGAAGGTTTGTGGGCAGGGCTATATGCGGCATTAACGATCGCGGTATCATTTGGCATCGTTAGAATCTTTACCCAAAATTTAGGCGTTTGTGGCAGTCCGGGTTGGGGCGAGATCGGTCAAAATTTGCTCTGTAATCTCGACAATTATGGCTTTGAGTCTAAGTCCTGGTTTGGGGCTTGGTTTATCATTGCGGCTTACTGCTATCAAGCTCAAGCTAAAATCAATACTAGTTTCGATCGAATCTTTCATCTGCGGCATAATCCCCAGCAACCAAGCCAAATTGGGTTTACAGCCGATGGGGAATTGTCTATCGATGATGAGCCGCTCGCCGCTAGCAGTGAAACAATTCCGCCGAGTGGAGAAAGCTAGGTAAATTAGTTGGGAGTTGCTGTACCACCGTATGGAAGTTGACAGTTGAGGCGGAAATTGTGTTGTCTATTTGTTAAGATATGCTAGTAATGCCTCGATAGCATCAGCACGCCGTAAGGCGATCGCCGCTAAGTAACTTGCTCAACCGAAATCATCATAGTTTTAGCCTTGGAGGTTTGTACCACAGCTTAGTTGGTACCGCAATTTTTTGGTTGGGGTGCTGGGGCCAAAGTTTGCCCAGTGTCGCTAACCCCAATTATCTCAGCCAAACTCCAGCTCAACCTGAACTCCAGCCGCCACTGAGCGACAATAATTCCCTCGATCTCAGTCCGGAGATTATTAATGGTAGTCCCGTCCTTCAAAAATGGCTGAAGGATATCCCTGATGTGATGAACGATATTCAAACCGATCCTAGTTTTCGGACGCGGATAAAAGTTGGTTATTCTCAATATCCTTCTACCGGACAATCAGGTGGATTTCACTTCGCTATTGACGATATTTTCATCGGTCGCAGCGGACTCTCTGCTAGCGCAAATTATCATTCGGCTGCTAATGGCAACCGGACCGCTTATGGTGCAGATGCTCAATATTATCTCTTACCTTTAGGTGGTTATCTAAATATCACTCCATTGGTGGGCTTTCGCCGCCTAGAAACCGATAGATACCGTCGCGATGGGTTGAATCTTGGCTTAAAACTGATGATAGTTCCCTCCCGTGGTGGTGGTGGAGACATCGCCCTGAGTCAAAGTTGGGTTGGTTTGGGGGGTAGTGATGAGACGGGTTTGACTACCATCTCCGTTGGGTATGCGCTGACCAAAAATCTCCGATTATCTACCGATATTCAACAGCAAAATGCCAAAGAGAATTATGATAGTCGCGTAGGTTTTGGGATTGAGTGGATGCCGTAATTAAGGCATAGAAGCATGTTGCGCTAGTTATAATTTCTGCCAAGCTTGAGAGACAATTTGGCTGAGCCATTGGCGTTGATGAGTGTCTAGCAAACTATCATCGATAAGCAGTTCGGCGACTAACTCGTCGAGGGATTTGCCCTCAGAACGCGAAATCTGAATTACGCCAGCAATTGCTGCTGCAACTAATTCTTCATTGGGGTCAAAGTTCCTGAGCGCGACCATTTCTTGAGATGTCGCCGGAATTTCATAGTTCATAGGGTCAAGGTACAGCCAGTCTTAACTAGGGGATCTGGAATAGGGGAATTTTGGGTGAAGTCTTCAATGGCGCGTCGAAATAGATTCATTTACACCATCCAAACAATAAATGACAACCGATCGATAACCACCGACAAAAATTGAGTTGTAAACTTTATTTAAGGGTTTATTATAAATTCGGCATAGGCAATCGTAGCATAGGACACATTCCTGTCAAGAGTTTTTTTAGAATATTTCTCATCAATTTCCTATGGAAGAGCTTTTATACATAGAAATACCTACGCCTGAGACCTGTCGGGTGCGAACATGGTTGCAGACACAATGGCAGCCAGCCGTCGGGACCTCTGTAATCACGCCTGATGGGTTACGATTACAGTTCCCAACAATCACTACAGGATCGACAACCCTAATTCCCGAATTATCGATTTTTGTCTGGTCGCTCCAACGAACTACCTATCTCAAAGTTTTCCGGTGGGCAGATTTAGCAATTCCTGGAGAGAGTCAATTAATCGATCGATTAACGGCGGGATTACGCCAGCAGTTCCCTCCTACCCATGCCGCACCACCGGAAATCGATCTCAGCAACCAGTCAATTTTTGCGGCTCTGGCACCTTATTACCCAACAACGGTTAAATATTTTCAGAAAATGCCCAATGGGGAGGCAGATCTCCGTCGGGTGTACTGGTGGGAAAAACGTTGGCGGGAAGGGGTGAAAAATCCCCAAACACCCAAGCAAGTATTATTTCGGACGGCTAAAGTTACATCACCGGAGCAGCCCGAATATGACCTGATTTATATCGGGGGGGCGTTAGGAGTCATTCATGCTGCTGTAATGGCACGGTTGGGCTATAAGGTGCTGTTGCTAGAACGTTTACCGTTCGGACGGATGAATCGGGAGTGGAATATTTCTCGTGACGAGTTTCAAAGATTGATCGATCTAGATTTATTTACTCCGGCGGAGTTTGAAGGGGTAATTGCCCGCGAATATGTGGATGGATTTAGTAAGTTTTTTGATGCTTATAATCCGCCCAATTGTCAGGCGGCGGTGTTGTCTACGCCCAAGGTGTTGAATATCTGTCTGGATGCGGAAGCCTTATTGCGCGTGTGTGGGGATAAATTGCGCCAAGCGGGGGGGGAAATCTGGGATGAAACAGAATTCATCAGGGCGGATGTGTCGGCGCAGGAAACAGTAATTACCAGTCAGCATTTACCGACGGGTGCGACCAAAATTGCTAGGGGAAGATTGCTCGTCGATGCGATGGGTACAGCTTCGCCGATTGCATGGCAATTAAATGGGAGTCATGCCTTTGATAGTGTTTGCCCGACAGTGGGCGCAGCGATCGCGAGTGGGTTCGAGCCAGAAGTGTGGGATGCTAATTATGGCGATGTTTTATTCAGTCATGGGGATATTTCGCGGGGAAGACAGCTAATTTGGGAGCTGTTTCCTGGTGCGGGCGAAGAGATTACGGTTTATTTATTTCACTATCATCAGGTGAACCCAGAAAATCCTGGCTCTCTATTAGAGATGTATGAGGATTTCTTCACAATCTTGCCAGAATATCGCCGTTGCGACATGGATAAACTAGTGTGGCGAAAACCGACATTTGGCTATATTCCGGGACAGTTTACGGTGACTAGTACCGATCGAGTGGTAGCATTTGACAGGTTAATTGCGATCGGTGATGCTGCCTCGCTCCAATCGCCACTGATTTTTACTGGCTTTGGTTCCCTAGTTCGCAATCTGCCTCGGCTTACTCATTTGCTCGATACCGCGCTCAAACATAATTTATTAGATCCTGACTCCCTTAGTCGCATTCGTGCCTATCAAAGTAATGTTGCGGTAACGTGGCTATTTTCTAAAGGGATGATGGTACCGACGGGGATGCAGTTACCACCAGCACGGATTAATTCTACCTTAAATACCTTCTTCGGCTTACTGGCAAACGAACCCGTAGAGGTTGCCGATACATTTATCAAAGATCGCACCGATTGGATTACCTTCAATCGCCTCGCCCTCAAAGCTGCCAGTCAAAACCCCGCCCTCCTGTGGTGGATTTGGCAAATTGCTGGAGCTAAGGATATTTTCCGCTGGTTGGGTAGTTATGTTGTCTTTAGCTTAAACGCGATCGTTAACTTTTTATTTAGTAGCTGGGTGCCCACTCTCACCCGACAAATTCAACCTTGGCTGGAGTCCAAATCGCCGCGCCTGTGGCTGCGGCTACTAGCTTTTAGCTACAGTTTACGAGCTGGAACTCAATCACCGCCCCCACCTAGTACCAGAATTACCACTGATTCATTAAGACTGGAAAGTTAGGGAATCCACACCAGCCACTAGCTTCTCTCATCTCGGGCAAAAATTAGCTGAAAACTATAGCTAGTAAAAGTTTGAGATATCGATTCCTGTAGAGATTAGGCTCGATCTCGATCGGTTTTCCTCCAACTATGTAAATAAACTTTGTTAAAAAGCTTTACAAAACTAAACATGTCAGTTAGTATAAGCTCATGGGTCGGAAAGCCAACCCAACATACATATCCAAATTCACAGCAATCATAAATAAATGACTACCACCTTACAACGCACCCAGGAAGCGAATGTCTGGGATCGCTTCTGTAGCTGGATCACATCCACCGAAAACCGCATTTATGTAGGTTGGTTCGGCGTACTGATGGTTCCTACCTTACTTTCCGCAACAATCTGCTTCATCATCGCCTTCATCGCAGCACCTCCTGTAGATATTGACGGTATCCGTGAACCAGTAGCTGGTTCCTTAATGTTCGGTAACAACATCATCTCCGGTGCAGTTGTACCTTCATCTAACGCAATCGGTCTTCAC
>JANPJH010000223.1:0-4681 GCA_031425415.1 Chamaesiphon sp. VAR_61_metabat_425
AGGAACCTCGTCGCCAACATCTAAATTATGGTTTCCCAACTACCAAACCCCAGCCAAATCGAATACCCTGACAGCGACGGTAAACCGATGTCCGACAATACCAAGCAGTTTCGCTGGATTACGACGATTAAATATAATCTAGATTGGTTATTTGCCAATGCAGAGAACGTGTTTATCGCTGGCGACTTGCTTTGGTATCCCGTCGAAGGCAACCCAAAACGGCGGGTGGCTCCAGATGTAATGGTAGTATTCGGTAGACCAAAAGGCGACCGAGGTTCGTATAAACAATGGCAAGAAGACAATATTGCGCCTCAAGTAGTATTTGAAATCCTCTCCCCAGGTAACACAGCCAATGAGATGGCTCACAAACTCGCATTTTACGATCGCCATGACGTAGAAGAATACTATATCTACGATCCAGATATCAATGCTTTAACTGGATGGGAACGAGAGCATGGTTATTTAACTGAAATCCCCGCGATTCAAGATTGGCATAGTCCACGATTGGGGATTAAATTCGATCTCAATACACCGCCAGAATTACAAATCTATCGACCGAATGGAGAACTATTCTTAACCTTTGAAGAAGTTTCCCGTAAACTGGAAACCACTACCCGCGAACTAGAAACCACTACCCGCGAACTGGAAAACATCTCACAAAATCTATCCACAACTGAGCAAGCGTTAGCCACAGAAATCTCTCGAAATCAACAACTCGCGGCGAAGTTACGAGAATTAGGCATCGATCCAGATGTAGTCTAACTAAAACAAATGAGGTAGGAACTTAGAGTTACCACCTCATTTGCCAATTTGTTAAGATTGGAGCAATCTAGTCGTAGGCTTTTTTGCCACTGAACTTGATTTTGGCAGGTTCAGGATTGCTGCCAATGTTCCGATCGACTTTACCGTTAAATTCCCGTCCAGCGTTAACTTTCTCAGGGAATACGCCATCATTAGGATGGAGTAAGGTAGTGTCACCTGTGGGCGTTACTCGGTAAATTTTGTAGTTATTGATTTTGAACTTTGTCCGCAGTTGAATACCAAGAACGAGACACTGTTCCTTCCGCGCCAAGTAAAGGAGGTTGTCCCCTTCTACCATCGTTGCTGCGCCAGCAGTGGGCATTTCAAATACTTGTTGCTTGGTACTAGTCCAAGTAATCCCGTATTTTTCTTCCACATCGGCTTTGCTGAGTAACCCACCAGTGCTACCCCCGAAAATCGGTGTTTTGCCAGCTAGTTTTTCTGCCATAAAACTTCTCGTTGTAGGGTTTTAGGGCATAGTACCACTCTGATTGGGGTGAGATCGCTATCTCGTCAAGAACTGTTACAAGGGGTTGGGGATTAGGGGGGATCGATTGGGTTTTAGGAGAGTAAGAGCGATTAAAATATAGATAGAAGCATAGAGTAAGTTTTGAACCTATCTTCTACATATCTACATACATATCCATCCAAATACTTAATGACTGCTCATCCTGCTGTGATTTCCTTAATGGTTGCTCCTGCGCGAGTGGTGCGGGGACAACAGGCGTTACAAGAATCGATTGAAAGTATTCTGCGCTTGGGTCAGCGTCCACTGCTGGTGGGCGGCGCAAAAAGCCTCAACCTAAGTCAACTCCAGTTATTATTCGACCATCCTCAACTAGCGATCGCTCGATCTCAATATACTCCAGATTGTTGTGAAAGTAGCCTCGATCGACTAATTACAGCCGTAACCGAGCATCAAGCTGATGTGATTATTGGGGTCGGTGGGGGTAAATGTCTCGATACTGCCAAATTATTAGCCCATCGCTGTCAGTTGCCCGTCGTCACAATTCCCACATCTGGTGCAACTTGTGCTGCGTGGACAGCATTATCGAATATTTATTCAGCAGATGGCGCATTTCTCTACGATGTGAGTCTGCCCAATTGTCCAGACTTACTAATTTTAGATTATGGCATCGTGGCTACTGCGCCCCAACGGACACTAGTATCCGGAATTGGTGATGCGATCGCCAAATGGTACGAAGCTTCAGTCAGTAGCGGTCATTCCTCACAAACCTTGCTAATTGCCGCCGTTCAACAAGCACGGGTACTTAGAGATATCTTATTCCAAAAATCGATCGCCGCACTGCAAGCTCCCGGTGGCGAAGACTGGCAAGAAGTAGTAGATGCTACTGTCCTCCTCGCCGGGGTAATTGGCGGACTAGGTGGTGCCCAGTGTCGAACTGTAGCCGCCCATGCCGTCCATAATGGTCTAACTCACCTACCAGGCAGTCACCACGCTTTACATGGCGAAAAAGTCGCTTATGGAATTCTCGTTCAATTGCGGTTGGAGGAAATGCTCCAAGGCAATCAGCTCGCCGCAACCGCTAGACAACAGTTACTCGACTTCTACACGGCGATTGGCTTGCCAAAAACTCTAGCAGATCTGGGCTTAAATGAAATTACCCTCGCACAACTACACCATGCGGCGACACTTGCTTGTCAACCCGACTCCGATTTGCACCGTCTGCCCTTTTCGGTAGTGCCAGAGCAATTAGTTGCGGCGATGGTATCCACTACAATTGTCGAGCGGATATCAGAAAAGTCGCTAGTTACTGACTCTCGTGACTAGTTTCGATGTTTATTGAAACTACAAAGCCATCAAGGTTGTTGACTCCCAATTAACTTGGGACAAACTTGATGGCGATTGAGTTAACTAGATTCGGTGACTTAGCAAGGTAATGCTACTCGATCTAGATTTGACTAAGGCTTTTTAGTTTCCGCAGGCTTGATGGTTTTAGTTTCAGTTTTAGTCTCACCAGCTTTCATGCCATCAGCAGGCTTGTTAGTTTCAGTTTTAGTTTCAGTAGTAGTAGCTGCAGGTGCAGTAGACTCAGCAGGCTTGGTAGTTTCAGTTTTAGTTTCAGTGGTAGTACTTGCCTCTTTGTTACAAGCAGTCAAACCAGCAGATAAAGTTAGGCTGGCAATTACCAGTAAAGTTTTCCAGTTCATTAAAAATTTCCTCACACATTTAGATTTGAGCCGACTTGCGGTTCGCCTATCATTCTAGCATCCCGATCGAAAAAATCCATACCAGGTTTGGAAGGTGAGAACCGAACTTTTGGGCGCGCAGGATAGTGGAAACTGAACAGGTAGAGTGTACCGGGTCGAGGATGGGATGTAGAGAGTTACAATGTGTTTAGTCAATCATCAATCTTCAATACCTGTGACCTCACCACTTCCCAACCTGACGCTAGCTGACATCTTAGAACGGACGATCGAGTTGAGCCAGACAGCAGCAACGATGTTGCGGTCTTATTATCGGGGTAGTGGCGAAGCTTTAAATGTTCGAGATAAAGCTGAAGGCCCGGTCACAATTGCTGATGAGGCGGTTAACCAGCATCTGCTCGATGGCATCCAAGCAATGTGTGGCGATCGCTGTGGCTATCTGACTGAAGAGACGCATCAAACTACCGATCTTGAATTACCTCAAGATTGGGTCTGGATTATCGATCCGCTCGACGGCACGCGGGATTTTATTGATAAAACTGGAGAGTATGCGATTCATGTTGCCCTTACCTACCAGCACCGCCCAGTTCTCGCTGTAGTTGCCGTACCAGAAGCCCATAAGTTATATGCCGCCATTCAGGGCGGGGGAACTTGGCTGGTGAAGCACAATGATATCCGGGAATCCGTACACGTCGATCGATCGCGAAAAATCGTTGACTTAGTTGTGGTAGCCAGTCGCAATCATCGCAGTGAGAGATTAGTCAAATTATTAGCGCACTTACCCTGTCAACAACAGCGAGAAGTAGGGAGTATCGGGTGTAAGATCGCTGCAATCCTCGATCGACATGCAGATTTATATGTATCGCTCTCTGGTAAGTCCGCCCCTAAAGATTGGGATTTAGCCGCACCAGAGTTGATTTTGACCGAAGCGGGGGGACAATTTACTTACAAAGATGGTAGTCCGCTGCTCTATAACCGAGGCGATGTCAGTCAGTGGGGTTGTTTAATTGCCAGTACAGGACAATGGCATCAACAGCTATTGGATTGTTGTCAAGAATAGTCATCTAAAATTATTGTAGTGCCTGCATCATAGAAGCTGGCTCGATTAATCCAAGAATTTATCTAAGTACTTGGCAAGTAACTTGGGTAAATAATCAAAGCCATCGACACCGATCGCGGGTAACAGATTGGGGCGATATTTAATTAACAGTCCATTAAACTTTTCTTGTCCCAATTGTCCCTGCAAAACGGTAGCTAAACTCGCGCCTTGTCGCCATTCCTTCGCACCGATTTGATGTAGTTGATACATTGCCAGACAGCTATAAAAGACAGCAGTTTCGTTTTTCTGGATATTGTGATGCGCCTCAGCGAGATAAGTCAGGTTGAGTCCTTGTAAATATAGATCGCCCACAGCTTGGGCAGCTTTAGTGCCCTGTTGGAGATATTCGATCGCTTTTTCCGGCTGTTGAATTGTGAGATAGGCAAGTCCGAGACTGTGATAGCACAGAGCTAAACTCTGTTTATCGGCTAATGTTTCCGCCAGTTTTAACCCCCGATCGAGATAACTGATATTCTGTTCATAAATATCTGGATCTTGCAAATCGATCGAGTGTGCCGCTAAGACTTCCGCATAACCCACATTCGTCAGTGCATTAGCTTCACCCAATCTGTCACCAGTCTGTCTAGCTAAAATTAAGGCGCGTTGACTATA
>JANPJH010000224.1:0-5193 GCA_031425415.1 Chamaesiphon sp. VAR_61_metabat_425
GAAATTGACGTAGCTCGGTAGCCCAATTTTTGGTATAAGTCGATCGCGGGTTGATTGTCAGTAAATACCTGTAAACCGACTTGGGTATAGCCCCGATCTCTAGCCCAGACTTCGGCGTACTGCATCAACGCCCGACCGATGCCTTGGCGACGATGGGCGGGATCGATGTAGATCAAAAATGTATTCGGATGACGGATTCCAGTAACTTGGTCGATCGCAATTCCCAACCATAAACAAGCAATTTTCGCCGAGTCTCGCTGAGATGTAGTCACAAACCACAATGGTGTTTCGACACTCAAATAGCGATCGACCGTAGACTCTAAATGGCTATAATCCTTCTGTTGAGGGTATAGTTCTTGATAAGTAATTCTCAAAAACTTTAACAGAGAGGCTCGATCGAACGCTGCCCCAGTTATTAACTGATATTCAGTTCGATCTGCAAAAAAATTAGTGCCCACAGCAAAGATTGTAATTCTTGTTACATTCAGATACAACTAATATATTACATCAAAATAATAAAGTCTAACGTGACTCAGATCGTGACGCTGTGTGTCACTAACTCTAACTGCTAGTTTGCGCCAGTAATGCTGCCCCATAAGCCGCAGCTTGTTGCGGCGATACTCGCACAGGCACCTGCAAACACCGTTGCCGAATCTTTGTCCAGACTTGATTTTTGGCACCACCACCAGCAGTATAAACAGCCGCGAGCGGGGTTGCACCGAGTTGCGCTAATTTTTGGTATCCTTGTGCTTCAATTCTAGCAATTCCTTCAAGTAACCCAGCTAAAAAATCGACGGCTCGATCGGGCCTGGGTAAAAGCCGAGGGGGTAAATTAGGATCGTTAATAGGGAATCTTTCCCCAAGTGTTAGTAAGGGATAATAGTCGAGATCGGTGGGAATGGAGGGATCGATCTGTTGGCTTAATTCGGCTAATTCTCGATCGGTAAAAAAATTTCGTAACACGGCTCCACCTGTATTTGAGGCACCACCTACCAGCCATAAATCTCCGTAACGGTGACTATAAATTCCCGATTGGACATCATCTATGCGGGCATGACTGAGCAGTTTGATCACCAACGTCGAACCCAAGGAAGTTACCGCTTGCCCTGGACTCTGCACTTCACTGGCAATAAACGCGGCAATACTATCCGTAGTTCCCGCACAAATTACACATGTTTCAGCTAGTCCCAATTCGCTAGCCACTTGTGGTAAGATGCTGCCGATTGGATCACCTGGGGTCAAGATTTGCGGTAACAAGGGGCGATAAGCATGTCTTTCGAGCCAATCTGGGTAGCGGAGGGATTCAACATCGTAGCCTAGTTTGAGGGCATTGTGATAGTCACTCACGCCCAATTTGCCATGGAGATGAAACGCCAACCAATCCGCTTGGTGTAAAAAATATCGCGCGCGCGCAAAATCTGGTTGACTCGCCAACCAACATAACTTAGCTAGGCTTGACGTGGCACTGATTACGGCATGTCCGGCTGGGGCGATTGATTTTAACTGCGCCAACGCCACCTTACCTCGACGATCGTTGTACCAAATCGGTGGACAGATCGGCCGACCATCAGCATCGCAGATGAGTACCGTTGAAGATGTCCCATCGATCGCCATCCGATTTACTCTTGCTTTGACTGGATTTGGCACCGATTGAATTAATTTAAATAACGTCTCTCGCCAATTTTCTGGCGATACAGCTACACTTCCCTGCCAGAGGACGTTACGATCGGTGTCGATCGCGACCAATCTCGCTCCAGATGTGCCAAAATCTATGCCGAGGGAAACTGTCATATTTTTAATTTGTAGCCAATGTTACTTGTTTGGTTGGTCTAACAATGATACAAAATGTCAAGTTAGTGCAGCCACAAAACAGCATAGAAACACACAGTTAGGAGCAATTAGAGTTGAAAAAGATCGAAGCAATTATCCGCCCATTTAAACTTGATGAAGTCAAGATCGCTCTCGTCAACGCAGGTATTGTCGGGATGACTGTATCTGAAGTGAGAGGATTTGGTAGACAAAAAGGCCAAACTGAACGCTATCGCGGTTCGGAATATACCGTTGAGTTTCTCCAAAAGCTCAAAGTCGAAGTCGTTGTCGAAGATGGTCAGACTGATATGGTAGTAGATAAAATCATTGCGGCTGCCCGCACTGGCGAGATCGGTGATGGCAAAATTTTTGTTAGCAACATCGAGCAAGTCATTCGGATTCGGACTGGCGAGAAAAATGTCGAAGCAGTCTAACACTTAATTAAGTGTCCCAGATAGTTAGTTACCAATTTAGCCGAGGTCTACACCTCGGCTTTTCGACATAAGCCGGCTTCATCAGGACGATCTTGATCGGCAATCACCTCACCTAAAGAATAGTTAACAATCATTGCCGAGAGACGATCGGTAACTGAATAATGACAATTGAATCCTTAGCTCTAGCATAGTAAATTCATCATGGACGTTCAACATATCTTACCGATTCTCACAGTTCCATTTCTGCTCGGTGCCCTGTTTTTCGGTACCCGCAATGGCTTTTACAACTCCAGTAAATATCATGGCAATGGTTCCGCTCACTAGCAAATAGCGAACGCCCAAACTTACCGTCACAATGCGGACTTCCCACCAACATCTCGATCGAGACAAGATTTATCCTGGATTCGCCCCTTGTCTAGCCTACCCCACTCCAGTAATGAAGATCTAGTTTGCCTTCCCTATGGCGTTGGTCATAGTGATGAGGGGGTATGCTTATTGGTGAAGATGGGACCCTACCGGATTCTTTTAGATTGTGGCTTAGCCGATATCACGCCGCTGATGACGGCAGATAGCCTCCCTGTGTGCGATCTAGTCTTGTGTACTCATGCCCATGCCGATCATGCTAGAGGTTTACTAGATCTCCATCGGGCTTTTCCCAAACTCCCCATCTATACCAGCGAAGTCACGAGCCAACTCCTACCGCTAAATTGGTTAGATTCAGCCGAGGGGGTACCGCAATTTAGTCGAGCACTACCTTGGCGAAGAGCGATCGAGTTTCAAGATGGCTTATCCGCAGAACTATTTCCTGCCGGACATTTGCCTGGAGCAGCGGCAATTTTATTGACCTATACGGGTTTCTACCAATCCTATAGCATCTTCTATACGGGTGACTTTTTTCTCTCTAACTCCCGCCTGGTTGAAGGCTTACACCTCGAATCGATTCGCAATCTCCACCCCGATGTGTTGATCGTTGAAGGCAGTTATGGCACAGCCCGCCATCCCCATCGTCGCCAGCAGGAAAATACCTTGATGGCGCGGATCGATCGAGCAATTACCCAGCAGCAATCCATTCTGTTGCCAGTCAGTACTCTGGGCATTGCCCAGGAATTACTTATGCTGCTGCGAAGTCATCATTTATTTACTGGGCGCGATATTGATATCTGGGTGGATGCGCCGATTGCCGCTGGCTGCGATACTTACTTGCAACTACTCCCGCATTTTCCGCCCTCTGTCCAGAACTTTGCCCGCCATCAGTCATTATTTTGGGATGAAAAAGTTCGTCCCCACGTTCGCCAGCTTACTCCCGATCGTTTACCCAATATCCATCAACGTCCCTGTATTATCATTACTGAGACGAGCAGTAACCTCAACGCCTATACCGAAGGACATCCCTTCCCCTGGTTAATCTTATTTCCCGCCCAAACACACAGTCAGCTCGGCTTGCCCGAACCAACCGCCCAAATCGAGATCGACACTTATCTCCTCAGCGAACACTCTGATGGGGCCGGCACTGCTCAACTAATTCATAACGTCCGCCCGAAACACGTCATTTTTATCCACGGTTCGCCCACTTATCTCGCCGATCTCACCGCCCTCGAAGAACTCCAAAATCGCTATCATCTCCATTCACCAGCCCCAGGGACGGTAGTCTCGCTGCCAGTGAGCGAGACATTTATCCAGCCAGCACCCCCCCCAGATCCCAATTATGAGGGAGAACTCACCGAAGTTGATCGAGCTGTTAATATTAGCTTGCCCGATGCGATCGCCAACGACCCCCGCTGGCATAATTTTTCGGATACTGGACTCATAGAAGCTCGATGGCAGGGCGAAGAGATCGTGCTCCGAGGTCTCTCTCAGCGCGAAATTCTCAATCAGGATCGATCGTTCCAAATTCCGCCAGACACCCACTGTTGTGGCAACTGCCGTCACCAACGCGGTTATCGCTGCTACAATCCTCGATCGCCCCTAAATGGCTTTAAAGTCACTCCCGATGGTTATTGTCCCGTCTTTGAGGGAATAAGGGATTAGGCTTTAGGCTTTAGGACGCTTGCGTCCAGTTCTTTCCACTTTCCACTTTCCCCTAACCCCCAATCCTAAATGGAAACCATCTTCAGTAAAATCATCCGCAAGGAAATTCCCGCAGACATCGTATATGAAGACGATCTCGCCCTTGCCTTCCGCGATGTCACTCCCCAAGCACCCGTTCACATCTTAATCATTCCCAAACAACCGATCGTCTCGATCTCTGAAGCTGAGTCTACAGATTGCCAACTCTTGGGACACCTATTGTTAACAGTTAAGAGAGTAGCCACTCAGGAAAGATTAGAAAATGGTTATCGAGTCGTGATCAATACCGGTAAAGATGGTGGTCAGACAGTCTTTCACCTACATTTACATTTGCTAGGCAATCGATCGATGGCTTGGCCGCCTGGTTAAACCACCACAAAGTGGAAATTTTATTATTCAAGCAAAAAACAGATGAGAGCCATATCTAGCCTGTTTTTACAACTTCGATCCCTTGCATGATTTCGCTCGAACTCAGCTAGTTTAAGCCAAATCTTCAAATAAAGTTTGTTAACACGCTTTACAAACCTCAACAAATGCTCTAATATTATGTACATAGGGGTTGAGCAATCAACACCGCACCTTGAAAATTCATCGCAATCATAAACAAATGACTACCACCTTACAACGTCGCGAGAGCGCAAATGTATGGGAAAGATTTTGTAGCTGGATCACATCCACCGAAAACCGCATTTATGTTGGCTGGTTCGGCGTACTGATGGTTCCTACCTTACTTTCCGCAACCATCTGCTTCATCATCGCCTTCATCGCAGCACCTCCTGTAGATATTGACGGTATCCGTGAACCAGTAGCTGGTTCCTTAATGTTCGGTAACAACATCATCTCCGGTGCAGTTGTACCTTCATCTAACGCAATCGGTCTTCAC
>JANPJH010000225.1:0-72426 GCA_031425415.1 Chamaesiphon sp. VAR_61_metabat_425
ATAAGGTTGCTTTATTTAACTTCAATCAGTATCTAAACTTGCAACTAGATGATTTCTATGCCTACTATTATCGGGGTATTTGTCACGAGCAATTGGAAAATCTCCAACAGGCATTATTAGATCTGAGTCGAGCGATCGATCCTACTTCTATTCCGGCCAATTATTTATTGGGCGTGGTGCGATCGCTGTCTGGTTTTAAACAAGAGGCAATTTTCAGTTTTACTAAGGTGATAGATTTTTATCCAAACTTTATCTGTGCCTTCTATCATCGCGGGCTACTCCGCTACGATCTCAAAGATGAGCAAAGAGCTATGGCTGATTTCAAATCTGCTCAGGCAATCCAAGATCGCGGACTAGACTGTATTTCCTCGCGGGATGAGACTGGATTGTACGCTGAAGGTTTAGCTCTCTATCAAATGGGACATTTAGACACAGCACGAGTCATTCTTTATCAAGCAGCCGTGGTTGCCGTCAAGCTCAAAAGTCTGGTGTTTCATCAGCAGATTACTTTTACCATTGAGGCTTTAGGCATGAGTTAAATTAATTAATAATTAATAATTAATAATTAATAATTAATAATTGGGTTTTTAAGAAGGGAATCTAGATCCCTGGTTTTTGTTAAATTAACATAATTTTGGTAATCTGTTTATGTCGGGCAACATACCACCAGCAACACCATTGCGAGGCAATCTCCGGCACAAAATATTTGTGTTTGAAAGTGCCAAATTGCAAAAGGTTGACGATCTACAAGTCGAGAAGAAATCGGGATCGTTGGTAGAAGATATCTCCGGTTGGCTGGGTGCAGAAGTCCCTGGCTGGCTGGGCGGTGGTAAAAAAGAACACCGCTCAACTAATTGCCAGCAAGTTAACGGTTCTGCTTGGCACATCCAGAAAACAACTGACAACGCACAACACTTTCAGGAGGATTTAGGCAATGGAATTTTGCTAGACATGGTTTACATTCCATCCGGTACTTTTATCATGGGCGCACCTCCCGAAGAAAATGGTAGCAATGATAGCGAACGTCCACAGCATTCGGTATCCGTCTCCGCATTTTATATCGGTAAATATCCAGTTACACAAGCACAATATTTGGCGATTGTTGGTAAGAATCCGGCTGTACATTTAGGTGCCCAGCGACCGATTGAGAATGTTTCTTGGCATGATGCTCAGCAGTTTTGCCAAAAGCTCACATCGATCTCTAATCGCCGATATCGGCTGCCCAGCGAAGCAGAATGGGAATATGCCTGTCGGGCGGGTACCAATACGCCGTTTAGCTGTGGGGAAATCATTGTGCCGGATCTTGCCAATTACAATGGCGATCGCAGCTATAACAACGCCCCGAAAGGACAGTATAGAGAACAGACTTCAGTAGTCGGCAGTTTTCCCGCAAATGATTTTGGACTATTCGATTTACATGGCAATGTCTGGGAATGGTGTGAAGACCATTGGCACGAGAACTATCATCAGGCACCGACTAATGGTTCGGCAGCCATCGAGCCTCAAGCTAATAGAAACGATGCCAGAATCTTGCGCGGTGGCTCTTGGTTTCGTCATCCTGCTGTCTGTCGTTCGGCTTATCGCTACAAGTATGCTAGTAATTTTCGCTACAAAGATATTGGGTTTAGAGTTATTTATCGACCATAAAGTTATCCGGTCAATTATTAATTATCCTCTGTCCATCACCAACCGATCTAACTCTAACTGCATTTGTTGCTGGACTTGATGATAACAAGCATCAACATATTCTCGATCGTTGGCAGCATCTCGACCGTAGCGATTGAATTCGATCGGTTTGCAGACACGGTTGTGAATTTGGGTAGGGAGTGGAAAATTGGGTAATGGTCCCAGCCCAATTCCCCAAGGTAAGCCCAGATAGATGGGGAATACGACCGGATCGATCCCAAACAACCATGGCATCCCGCGATCGTGGAGTTGTTTGAGCAGGGGATAAATATCTGCCAAAACAATCAGACTCTCATGGGCACCCAGCGAGATAACCGGTACAATCGGTGCTCGTTCCCTCAGCGCAACTTTGATAAATCCCTTCCGTCCGGCGAATTGGATCTGATGTCTTTGACTATGAGGACGAAATACATCCTCAGCCCCGCCAGGATAGACCAAAACAGCCGCTTCTCTCTGTAAAGCTGCCATGGCCATCTTCGGATGGGCCACTACGGCACCAGCTTTAACTGCGGGGATGGATAGAGGCGTAAGATGTGTCCACACACCCTGATGTGCCAACCCATAAGCTAGGCGTTCGGTACCATAACGCCTAAACCAGTCATACATTAAGGTGAACATGTCAGGTGCCGCTAGACCGCCATTATGCGAACCCACTACCAGCATCCTGCCCTGATTGGGGACATTTTCCCAGCCATCAGTTGTCACGCGAAAATAATAGTGGTAAAGCCACTCCCACATTGGCAGAAACACCTCGCGAATGTACTGCGGATCGCGATCGTCTAGCGACCAACCATCATATTTATGGTGCAAATCTGGGGTTTTAGAATGAAGAAGCTGCTGGAATAAGTTTAACAATTGTCTGGGCTGGTGCTGATGATGGAAGGTGAAGTGGCTACTTTAGTACAATTTATTAGATTGTAGCTATTCGTCCTCACCGATCGTACCAGACAACAGCTAGATCGGGAATAGAGGACAGGGGCGAGCAGAGGGCAGAAATAGTAAATACAAAAATTTCCCTCTGCCTACTTGCATCATGAGCTGAGATCTGTTATGTTAGTCAAGTTGTGAAAATTCAGATAACAGCAACAAGCCGGGATAGCTCAGTTGGTAGAGCAGAGGACTGAAAATCCTCGTGCCCGGGGTTCAAGTCCCCGTCCTGGCATAACTTAAAACCTCGCTCCGTGCGGGGTTTTCGAGTTTTCAGCCATCTTTAGTATTTTACCCAACTGGGGTGAACCTGCCAGTTATTCCAGTCTATTGGGGTAGGTTTGGGGTAAATAAATATTGGTGCAAAATGTGAGTCTATTTTATAGAGATCTTTGGCTGTCCATCAGGGGGTTTTGCCTCAAGCGAAGATGTCTATCATCATTTATAATGAGGGCTGCTAGTTGTGGACGCTGCGAGAACTGACATGGTAAATTTAAATCCGACTTCTTCCTTTAGTATTTCCATGCACCTGGAAGTACCCAATCGATCGGGTATGTTAGCGAGTGTCGCGCAAGGTATTGCTTCGGTGGGCGGAAATATCAGTACCCTAGACATTACCGAGCAAACTCGGACACTATCGCGGATGGATGTTACGGTAGATGCTACCAGTACCGAACATGGCGACCAAATTGTCGAAGTTGTCAAGTCTATTCCCGAAGTCCGGTTGACAAGTACTTTCGATCGCACGATGGAACTCCATCGCGGCGGGAAGATTCGGATGGAGAGCAAAATTCCCCTTACCCGCCAGTCGGATTTGGCGATGGCTTATACACCTGGAGTTGGGCGCGTTTGTATGGCAATCCACGCGGAGCCAGAAAAAGTCTATGCCCTGACAATTAAGTGTAATACAGTGGCGATCGTTACCGATGGTAGTGCGGTCTTAGGCTTAGGTAATTTAGGCGCAGCCGCTTCGATGCCCGTGATGGAAGGGAAAGCGATGTTATTTAAAGAATTTGCCGGATTAGATGCTTTCCCCATCTGTCTGGATACCCAAGATACTGAAGAAATTATCAAAACTGTCAAACATCTCGCCCCCGTCTTTGGCGGGATTAATTTAGAAGATATCGCCGCGCCGCGTTGTTTTGAAATTGAAGCCAGATTGCGCGCCGAATTAGATATCCCCGTCTTCCACGACGATCAACATGGTACCGCGATCGTCACCCTCGCCGCCCTCCTCAACTCGCTCAAACTAGTGAAGAAGTCCCTCGATAGCGTCAAGGTGACAATTAATGGTGCGGGCGCAGCCGGAATTGCGATCGCTAAATTATTTAAAACTGCTGGGGTCCAACACATCTGCATCTGTGATTCCAAAGGCATTCTTTCTAGCAGTCGCACTGATTTAAATCAGGAAAAACTAGAATTTGCCGTCACTCAAACTGGTACCCTCGCTGATGCTATGGTAGGTGCTGATGTCTTCCTCGGAGTCAGCGCACCCGGGGTCGTCACCCCAGCCATGGTAAAATCGATGGCTAAAGACCCGATCGTGTTTGCGATGGCTAATCCCATCCCCGAAATTCAACCGGAACTCGTCAGCAATGATGTCGCGGTGATGGCAACGGGGCGCAGTGACTATCCCAACCAAATTAATAACGTTCTCGCCTTCCCCGGCGTCTTCCGGGGTGCGATCGATTGTCGTGCCAATCAGATTACCACTAATATGTGTCTTGAAGCTGCCAAAGCGATCGCTTCTTTGATTAATCCCAACGAACTCAGCCATGAATATATTGTCCCCTCTGTTTTTGACAAGCGCGTTGTCACCGCCGTCGCTGCTGCGGTACAGAAGGCTGCTAGAGAAGAGGGGATTGCCAAGTATTAAGTAAATAAAATCAGAAATCCGCAGGGTGGGCAATGCCCACGAATAACCTTAATACTAATTCTTGCTTTTAGCGATCGATTCTAATGGATAGAATGGTGGGCATTTCCCACCCTACAACTCCCAACTTCTAACTCCCAACTCCTAACTTGGTGTTTTCACCCGTTACTCGCAAGAATTTGTGGTTTGAAAGATCGATGGCAGTAATTGCTTCGATCGGCTTTCTTGCTACTATATTCGATTTGACTTATATTCCCTCGCGTGATTTCTACTTCAAAAATATTCCAGAAATCGCGCAGATTTACGATCCAATTAAAGGAATTGAACCCCATCGAGAAACCCAACGATATCTAAATGCTGTCGAACAACTTAAGGGTGTAATTAAAATAAATGGAGTAGCTTCAGCAGAAACTCAAAGCTGGCTCCTGCAGTTGGATGGTTTGAGTGTGAGCATGATTCAAAACAATCCGTTTCAAGTTGCCGGAAAAACTGGGAACTTAGAAAAAATCAAAAATGAAGTTCGCGATCGCGTTGGGAATCAATCGGCAAAAGGTGCCTTTCAAACCTTTTGGAGTCAGGCTTATCTATCTAAATTTGGGTGGGAACGCGAACTTAGTTTCTACGATCGCCAGATTAAACCATTAATCCTTACTAATTACTATCGCAGATTAGATGAGTCTGGTAAGTTAGTAAATCGCTTTTGGGAAATCGATATCATTTTTATTGGCATTTTTGCTGGTGAATTATTCGGCAGGATCTTTTATATCCGCCGATATAATCGCCATGTCACCTGGCAACAAGCAATTATCTGGCGATGGTACGATCTAATTTTATTACTACCCTTCGCTCAATTCCTGCGAATTATTCCAGTGGCGATTCGGTTGCATCAGGCAGAATTAGTTAATCTCGATGTCGTTAAATCCGAACTAAATCGCTTATTTGTCGGACAAATTGCCACCGAAATTACCGATGCAGTAGTGATTCAAGTCCTCGAACAAACTCAAGGTGCAATCAAACACGGACAAATAACTAAATTGATGGGTGATTATCTCAAACGTCCCCATATCGATCTGAATAATGTTAATGAAATTGAAGTTCTATTTCAACTAATTTTAGAAATAGTTATCTATCGAGTTATTCCTAAAATTCAGCCAGATTTAGAGGCAATTTTTCAACATTTATTCCACAAAGCTTTGTTAGAATCACCGGCTTATCGCAATCTTCAACTGCTGCCTGGTGTGGGTGAATTGCCAGCTCAGGCGATCGATCGAGTCGTTAAGGAAGTTTCCGCCTCTCTATATACAGCCCTGCTCAAAGTCATTGCTGACCCTGACAGTGGCAAGCTCAGTCACCGTCTAGCCGAAAATCTAACTAACGCGATCGGTAGTGAAATGCAGCGGGGACAAACAGTGATTAAAATCGAATCTTTGGTCTACGATTTAATTGAGGAAATTAAAGTTACCTACAGTACTAAATCTTTAGACTAGATCAATAGGGTGGTCACTGCTCAATAATACTATTAATAGTGTAGAGTGATTCTCGACCTTCGAGCAGCATCTGCCTGAGCAGACGACGGCACACAAGCTTCCAGAGCTTCTTGACTATCTAATGTTAGAATCGCAAATATACTCTTGAAAGAGGTGTCGGTATGACAGTCACCAGTCAGAAAATGACCCTAGCAGAATTCCTGGCCTATGACGATGGCACAGATAAATTGTATGAGTTGGAATACGGAGAGTTAATTGACATGCCTTCTGAGAGCGAAATTAATCGTCGGATTGCCATGTTTCTATTGGCATATTTGCTCGAAGTAGGCATTCCAGCCTATCGACTGACGATGAAGACAGAAGTCGCAGTGAGTGGATCGCGAGTATCGGTGCGGGTGCCTGATTTACTAGTATTATCTGAAGAATTAGCGATCGAAATGGATGGAGCGAGTAGATCGATCGTGTTGATGGATATGCCACCACCACTATTAGCTGTGGAAGTTGTCAGCCTAAACCAAGAGAAGCGAGACTATCGCTACAAGCGCAGTGAATATGCGGCGCGGGGTATTGCTGAATATTGGATTGTCGATCCGATTTCACAACGAGTGACGGTGCTGGAATGGGTGGAAGGGTTGTATGAGGAAAAGGTATTTACAGGGGATGATCGCATCGAGTCAACTGTCTTGGGTAGTCTAAATTTGACAGTCGATTCTCTTATAACAGAGAGGCTCCGCCAACGAGTTTTGCAGGAACGGTAATTGTGTCAGCAAAAGATATTTTTCATGACATTGTAAAAGTAGCACTTGAGCGAGAGCAATGGATAATTACTCACGATCCATTGAGACTGAAGTTTGGTGATGTCAATTTCCAGATCGATTTAGGTGCAGAAAAATTAATCGCTGCCGAGCGTGGAGAAGAAAAGATTGCGGTTGAAATTAAAAGTTTCCTCAATCCGTCGGCAATTACTGACTTCTATGCAGCTTTAGGGCAGTTTTTGAGCTATCGGATTGCTTTGTCCGATCGAGAACCAAACCGAGTTCTCTATATGGCAGTGCCATTAGAAACATATCGAGCCTTTTTTCAGATAGACTTCACTCAGACAGCGATAAAGGCTTACCAGATTTTAATCATTGTATACGACCCAAATAATGAGGTAATTGTCGAATGGACAAAGTAGAAAAGTATCGAGAATCTGTGCAGGCATTAATTACTCGTTATGCGAGTGAGGATAGTTCTAGTCAGGATGTTGATGTGGAGTTAGTTGTAGATGTTCAGCACGATCATTATCAGTGGATGAATGTGGGGTGGGAGGGATTGAATCGAGTTTACCGCTGTATCGTACATTTTGACATTAAGGACGGCAAGGTGTGGTTACAGCAGAATCTAACGGACAGAAATCCGGCAGAGGAGTTGGTGGAGATGGGTGTGGCGAGAGAAGATATCGTTTTGGGTTTGCATCCTCCATACAAGCGTCCTTATACAGATTATGGGGTTGCGTAAAAGTTCGTAGATACCAGAGATTTACGTAACTAACTGGAGTAATTGAGATTCGATCGAGTCAGCATCAAATCTCGGTTCTAGCGGTTCGAGGGATGACTGTCCGATAAATACTAATTTAGTTTCTCGTGGTTCATCAACTCGCCAAGGTCTGTCATAAAATTGCTCGAACCGTTTGCCAACACCTTGGATTACTAATCGCATCGGTTTATTCGGCACAGCAACAAAGCCTTTAATTCGGTAAATCTCTTGTTCTGCGACTAAGATCTCTAATTTTCTTCGCAATTTGTCTGGATCGAATTCTTGGTTAAGAGTCAAATTAATCGAATAAATTTCATCATCATGTTCGTGTTCGTCCTCAGTATCATGATGACTAGGACGTTCGTGGAGATGGTCTTCGACGGCGGAGTTGAACCCCAAAATCATCTGCGGATCGACAATACCGCGATCGCTATTGATAATTTTGACGGCGCGGGGTAATTCTCGATTAATTAAATCAATGACAGCTTGATATTGTTGGCTATCAACTAAATCGGTTTTATTAAGAATCACCAAGTCAGCACAAGCTAATTGATCTTCAAATAATTCTTGGAGTGGTGTTTCATGATCTAACTCATCATCTGCTTGGCGCAGGGCATCAACTTTGGCCGGATCGCTAGCAAATCTACCATCGGCAACAGCATCACAATCTACCACGGTAATCACCGCATCTACTGTTGCGGCTGTCCGAATTTCTGGCCACCGGAAGGCAGTAATTAGCGGCTTGGGCAGTGCCAAACCAGACGTTTCAATTAAGATGCAATCGATATCATCAGCACGGGCAAGCAAGGCTTGCATGGTGGGGAGAAACTCTTCTTGTACCGTACAGCACAGACAGCCATTGGTTAGTTCGACAATATTATTGGGTGTTTCATCTTCGGGACAAATTTGACAGGAACGTAACAAATCTCCATCGATGCCCAGCTCGCCAAATTCATTGACAATTACCGCAATTCTGCGACCTTGATTGTGAGTGAGTAAATGCCGAATTAGGGTGGTTTTGCCACTACCTAAAAATCCAGTAATAATCGTTACGGGAATTCTACTTGCCATGTATTTAACTGCGTGCCGCGCACAGATTGTGACTAGATTTTCGGCGGGCATTCTGACTTAACGATCGAACTAAATCGCATCACAGTTGCGGGACAGCGTTGGGATTCCACCAAACTTTCCCCGTTACCTCTGTTGACTGCTCTTCAACAGAACCGAAGCTCATTATAGCTCATTTGGGTGAATAGGGGACGTTACATTTGATTACTACAAAGATCGACTACATTCTTAAGTAAAGGTCGGCGCGATTGTAAATATGCAGAAAGAGGTAAATATAGCTCGATCGGATTAATACCTAAATATAGATGACGTGTAATGAAGACCAGCCGAATATAGATAGTGGGTGCAGTCATGAGACTCAAATCAGGTTTCAGATCATCCATTAATCTTCCCATATCCACAATCTTAAGTATTTAATATGACTGAACTCAATGGCGTAATGATGCAGTATTTCCATTGGTATAACGAGCCAGATGGTAAACTCTGGAAACAAGTCGAAGAGTCTGTGGAAAAACTAGCAGCACTGGGGATCACTTCGTTGTGGCTCCCACCTGCCTATAAAGGAACTGGCGGTGGTTATGATGTAGGGTATGGGGTGTACGACTTATTCGACTTAGGTGAATTCGACCAAAAAGGATCGGTACGGACGAAATACGGCACTAAAGATGAATATATTGCTGCCGTTAAAGCAGCGAAAACAGCCGGGATTAGGATTTATGCTGATGCCGTATTCAATCACAAATTAGGCGCGGATGCCGAAGAAGAAGTAGAAGCAACTCCCCTCAATCCAGCCAATCGGAATGAAGCGATTGGTGAATATCAAAAAATTAAAGCTTGGACTCACTTTACCTTCCCTGGTAGACAGGGTAAATATTCGAGCCTGGAATGGCACTGGTGGCATTTTGATGCGATCGATTATAACGCTTATAACGAAAGTGAAAATGCCGTTTATCTGCTCAAAGGCAAGGAATTTGATAAAAACGTAGACCTGGAAAATGGTAACTTCGACTATCTAATGGGTTGTGACTTGGATATGGATCATCCAGAAGTCATCGGCGAATTAAACTATTGGGGTGAATGGTACATTGACACAACCGGAGTCGATGGCTTCCGCTTCGATGCGGTCAAGCACGTCAAGGCTGAGTTTTTCCGCGATTGGTTAAATCATGTCAGCGAATATGCCGGACGCGATATCTTTGCGGTGGGTGAATACTGGTCTTACGATGTTGAAGCTCTCCACTCCTTCCTGGAAACGACGAATGGACGTGTGGCTCTGTTTGATGCCCCTCTCCACTACAACTTCCACGTTGCGAGTATTCAGGGTAAAGACTATGATTTACGCCAAATTTTTGATAATACCCTGGTGCAGCAGCAGCCAGCATTAGCCGTAACATTAGTCGAAAATCATGATTCTCAGCCGCTCCAATCCCTCGAATCAGTCGTCGAACCTTGGTTTAAGCCCCTCGCTTATGCCCTGATGTTACTACGGCGTGAGGGTTATCCCTGCATTTTTTATGGCGATTACTATGGCGCGCACTATACCGACAAAGGTAGTGATGGGAATGATTGTGAAGTATGGTTAGACTCTCATCAATACTTACTGGATAAGTATTTACATGCTCGGCAAACCTATTGTTATGGCGAACAATATGACTACTTCGACCACCCTAACACGCTCGGTTGGACTCGCCTTGGCACTGAAGAAAATCCCGGTGGGATGGCGGTGGTATTGAGCAATGGTGATGATGGGAGTAAATTTATGGAAGTTGGGAATCCTAATACTACCTATATCGATCTGACCGAGCATATCGATGAAGCAATTACGACAAATGCCGATGGCTGGGGCGATTTCCGTTGCAATGCTGGTTCTGTTTCCGTGTGGGTGCCGCAGCAGTAAATCTTCATTGAGATAAGAATCGAGATCCTCCGATTTCGATTCTTATCGGTTGAGAGTAATGGCTAGGATCGATCGTTAATCTCATCCATTGCTTTTACCAAAAGAGTTATTGTATCCTATTGTCAGCAATTAGATCGATTAAATTAGTCGCAAATATAGTAGAGGCTAAGTAATAAATAGATTAACTCTAAACGTTACTTTTGATAGACGAACAATTTTGGTAGAGTGCTACGATAGATAAGTATCCCCCATCTAAAAAAGGGCACACTATAGTTATGAAATCTCGATAGAAAGATGGAAGAGCCTACCTCTGGCCCACACATGTTAACAAGTAAAAGCTTTAAAGTTCTGGTCATTGACGACGATGCTATCGATCGAATGACAGTAGTGAGAGCGTTTAAAGGCGTGGACTTTCGCACAGAACTATTAGAAGCGATCGACTGTGCCACGGCAATTTCTTTAGTAAATTCGCATCAGTTTGATTGTATTTTTGTAGACTATCGTTTACCTGATGGTAATGGTTTAGAATTAGTCCAAACCCTCCGCAAACAAGGGATTCAAATTCCGATTGTCAGTCTCACCGGACAAGGTGATGACCAAATCGCCGCAGAGCTAATCAAAGCGGGTGCATCAGACTATTTATCGAAATCTAAGGTGAACCCAGCTAGATTGATGCAGGTTTTTCACAATGTTATGCGGGTTGCTAATGCCGAGCAAGCTGTGGCACTTGCCAACCGTCAACGGGAAGAATTATTAGGTCAAAAAGAAGAATTCATCTCTCGCATGACCCATGATTTACAAACCCCATTAGTGGCAGCTAATCGGATGTTAAATCTGATCTGCGATGATGCTTTTGGAGCGGTACCCGATCCGGTAAAATCTAGTTTAGAGACAATCGTCCATAGCAATCAAGATTTGCTCCACTTAGTTCGCAGTATTGTTGAAGCTTATACTTACGATGCTCATGCTAAACAGTTTAATTTTATTCCGCTCGATCTGCGGCAAATTGTTAGGGAAGTAGCCGCAGAACTTACCCCGATCGCCTTAACTAAAAATCTCGAACCGATCGCAATTAGCTTAAATCGAGATCTAGCTGATGCCAATTTTCAGATCGATGGCGAACGAGTAGAATTAAAACGATTGATTACTAATTTAGTCACAAACAGTCTCAAGTTTACCGATGTCGGCAAAATCACGATCGAGCTAACACCTGCAACTCCCAATCATCCCTGGTTAACTATTGTGGTCAGCGATACTGGCTGCGGGATTTCTCCAGCCAATCTAACTAACTTATTTGAACGATTTCGGCGCGGCAATCACAAGCGATCGAATAGCGGTTTGGGTTTACATTTGTGCAAACAAATCGTCGAAGCTCATGGGGGCAAAATTTCAGTTATGTCAACGTTAGGTCAAGGTAGCACCTTTATCATTGAGCTACCTGCTAACGCAACAGCTTAGAGCGATTAATAAACATAAGCTTCAAACCAGTCATAAATGGCATCAAGTTGGGCTAAAGTCACTAAACCGTATTGCCACAGCACCATTGGTAAACTTCCATAGTCGGACTGCGATTGTTTCAGGGCTAGTTGGACGGACTCGTCGGGTAGGCTGAGATCTTGCCGAAGGAAATTGAGGACTTGAGGCGGATCGTATTTACGCATAGCGGCATAAAGATTGACTAAATTTGAACAAACTGAAGCTTCAGATCGATCGCGTTAAGGCGATCTATTTAGATCCCATGTTTCATCAGATGGTGGATGACATTATCTTTAACCAACAATTGCTTAGATATTTCGATTAAAAACTCTCTCAATTGGTCGGGGGAGAGATTTTGACTATTTAACTCGATCTTCCGCACACTAAATTGTTGTTCGAGTGAGAGTTCAAAGCATTCAGATAACATAGTAAACATCCTGATAAATCGTAGGTTTTAGAGTTGAAACCAGGCGACGAGCGGCTGACCGGGTACAGACTTAAAAGCTGTTTGGTAGCCGCTGTTGAGTTTTAGGCATTTCTCGCTGCCAAGCCCCACAGAAAGATCGCCAAGATCGATCCGAGGACGGCGATTGCCAGTCCGGGAATGCTCAAAGAAGTGGCAGCTAATTGAATACTCCCGGTTGAGAGTAAGCTGTATAAGCTACCGCCGAGGAACGCACCAACAATTCCCAACACGATGGTGGCTATAATGCCGCCACCTTGAGCACCGGGGTAAATAGCTTTAGCGATCGCGCCAGATAATAAGCCGAGCACTGTCCAAGCAATAAGGTTCATCATCCGAATCTCCGGTTAATTAAATTGGGTTTTTACTGATGGATAACTGTTAATTGAGCGATGGTTTCGGTAGGAATTACTGCTCAATCGCTTCCATACCATCAGAATAATCTTTTGCCCGAGAAACGAAGTCTCCCAGATGAGGTAATTAAAGCGAATCAAAAGGAATAATCCCAGCTAGCTCTTCATTAACTGTTAGCAACAATATTTTTTGAATAGTTGATTCAGATACAGTATTTTTTAGATCGGTTAATTTCGACCTCGCTCTTGAAAAATATTTGGCAGTTTATCAGATATTTTGCAAGATCTATACTGGACTTTAGTTAGCTGTAAACCTTTGTGGACAAAAGCGATAAGTTCACTCTTTAGATAGATGCTGGGAGCTCAAGATCTATGCCAATAGTGCAAGGTAGTGGTGATTTTTAGTCGATCGATCCTCTGTCTATCGGTTGATTCGCTACCTAGTTGATTCAGGCTAGATTAGACAAATCAACCAGAAGGAAATGATTCTTTCACAACTCTAAGGAGATCTCTCATGCCACGTTTTTCGCTCTTTAAGCGGGCAGTTCGCGCAGCTCAATTAGCTCTCACGACACTAGCTTGCATCGTCGCTCTAAGCTTCGGGGTCACAACTCCGGCTTTTGCTAGTGAATTGCAAGTGTTGCCAGCCCCACAGCTAGCCTTGTTTGGCTTTGGCAGACAAGCTGAAGGCAAAGCCGAACAGTTAGAGGGTAAAGTGCAATCGGCGATCGATAACAAAGTCAAAGGCACTGCTAAACAAGTTCAGGGTCGCGCCAAATCAGATATTGGCAGGGTAGAAGCTGCGGCTAGCCGTACTATCGAGCGGCAGCAAGATTTAGCAAAAGACAACAAAAAAGGCCTTGAGAAAAACCTCGATCGGGCCAAAAATGTTCTCGATAATGCCGCCGATAACGTTAAAGACTCAATTAACAAATAACAGCTTACTGCCAGAAGGTTACTCGACTGACTTGGCTTAGTTCATAACTATTTTTTGGAGAAAAAACTATGTCTTTTCGTTCTTTATTTTCGATGTTTGCCGTTTTTGTTTGTGCTGCTGCACTAATTTTCGGGATTAATGCTACTGCTAGCCTTGCTGGTACTAGTAGTCTGAGCAAGGGTGAGACGCAATTAGACCAGACTACTGCTGCGACAGAAGATGTAGCCGGAAAACCCGCACCAATGGGACTTGAAGAAGTCGAAGCTCGCAATAAAAACGGTCTCAACGAAGTGCAAGGTTCCGCCGACGCAGACAAAATGTACAAAGCCGATCGTTCTAAACCCGGCCCCGCTTTGGCTAAGAAATTAGATAAAGCACTCAACAAAATTACTAAATAGTCATCCCAGCCCCGCTCCCACTCTTTCACTACAACTAAAAGGTACCAACAACTATCATGGCAAATCGACCAATTAATATCGGACTTAGTGATGCAGAACGTGAAGGCTCGATTGGTTTACTGAATACTGCCCTAGCTAACAGTTACCTCCTGTTGATCAAAACTAAAAAATACCATTGGGATGTAGTTGGCCCGCAGTTTCTAACTCTCCACCGCTTGTGGGAAGAACAATACCAAAATCTGTCTGCAAGTGTGGATGAATATGCCGAACGGATCAGAATGATCGGTGGTTATCCCATCGGTACAGCCGCCGGATTTCTCCAAGCTACGACCCTCACTGAAGATCCCGGCGAGATCCTCAGCGCGACCGCGATGGTCGGTCGTCTAGTAGACGATCACGAAAAAATTATCCGCAACCTTCGTGAGGGTGTCGATAAATGCAGCGATGATTTCCACGATACTGGCAATGCTGATTTCCTGACCGGAAAAATGGAAGAACATGAAGCGATGGCTTGGATGCTGCGCTCTTTCATGGAAGGCGAATCCGTCCAACCTAACGGTCAAATCCCCAGCCAACAGGCCGTTGGCATTCCCACGGGAGTTTGAATTAGCACCGATGGATTTCCTAACTTTAAGCTTTGGGTTGCGACCAAAGCTTAAAGTTCTTTCTCCGCTAAATGCTGAAGGTGACGAGACGATGATTGCCTCGTCACCTTCAGTTGGAAATCCTAAACACTGGGAAATCTCCTAAAATTGATCTATAGCTGCAGTCTCAACCCATTAGGTCGTAAAGTCGTGGAAAAAGTCATTCGGATTGTCATTGTGGAAGATCACGAGTTGACTCGGATGGGTCTAGAAGCTGCGCTCCAACGCTGTGAAGGCATCGAAGCGATCGGATCTGCGGCCAATGGCTTACAGGGACTAGAGCTATTAATCCGCAAACAACCAGACGTGGCAGTTGTCGATATTGGTTTACCAGATATCGATGGGATTGAGCTGATTCGCCGATTTAGGGAAAAGCAAGACGCAAGTTCCTATCCGACCAAAATTTTGATGCTAACGATGCATAGTACTGAAGACGCAGTAATGGCCGCATTTGCCGCAGGTGCGGATGCTTACTGCATGAAAGACATTAATATGGATAAGCTCGAAGAAGCCATTCGATCGACATACGAAGGCCAGGCCTGGATCGATCCAACGATCGCGAGTATCGTTCTTCAGCAGTTACGCCAACGCAGCCAAACCGCTGGTGTCACAGATAATACAATCCAAATCAAAGCACTAGAGGGTGAATATGCCGAAATCGTCGGTAATGCTGGGTTAACTGAGCGCGAAATTGAGATCCTCCAACTAATCGTGCGCGGGTGTAGTAACGCCGAAATTGCCGAGCAACTATTCGTCACGGTGGGGACGATTAAAACCCACGTCCGCCACATTTTAAATAAACTCTGTGTAGACGATCGGACTCATGCCGCAGTTTTAGCTCTGAGAGCTGGTTTGATTGAATAAAATCTAACCTTTTCATCAAAAATTACTAATTATTTATCGTTAGTTATCGCCAAAAATTGCGATCGAGTCATCTCCCCGTCACATGCGATCGCGGGGTCGAGTAGGATAGGGAAAGATTGAGCTGGATCGAATCTCCGGGTAATCCACATCAGCCATCTTCACCAACCGACTAACCGATAAATAATTTTCATGAGCACCCCTGCAATCCAATGGTATCCCGGACATATTGCCAAAGCCGAACGTCAACTGCAAGAACAGTTAAAAAAAGTTGATGTCGTCCTGGAAGTCCGCGATGCGCGCATTCCCTTCGCTACCTATCATCCCCTCCTCGCGCACTGGATTGGTAGCAAACAGAAACTGACAATTTTAAATCGAGTCGATATGATTCCACCTGCAGTACGCGAATTGTGGGTGCAATGGTTTGAAACTCAGGGCGAACATCCGTTTTTTGCCAACGCTCAACAGGGCACGGGCGTGGTCGCTATCTCGAAAGCCGCCCAGTCAGTCGGTGTTGCCATCAACCAAAAACGCAAAGAACGGGGGATGTTACCCCGCGCAGTTCGCGCGGTAGTAATTGGCTTTCCCAATGTGGGCAAATCAGCCTTGATCAATCGGTTGCTGAATAAGCGGGTGGTAGATAGTGCTAGACGCGCTGGAGTGACCAGACAGTTACGCTGGGTGCGAATTGGTGAAGAGTTGGACTTGTTAGATGCGCCAGGGATTATTCCGGGTCGCTTAAATGACCAAGCAGCAGCCATAAAGTTAGCGATCTGCGATGATATTGGGGAAGCTGGTTACGATCGCCAGACTATTGCCGCAGCCTTTGTGGAGTTGTGTCAGGAGTTAGGTTATCTCGATGGTTTTACCGCCAGATATGGGATGACTCCCGCTACCTTGAGTGGTGAAGAATATGTCCACAGTCTAGCTAATGAGAAATATCGAGGCGATCTCGAACGTGCCGCTCACCTGATCCTCAATGATTTTCGGACTGGAGTTTTAGGCAGTATTCCACTGGAATTACCCACATTTGATTAATTTAACCGACCCTCTCGACCGGATCGTGCGCTTGTGAGATGGGTCGATCGTTGGTAAAGTAAGTTCTGAGCCGAAGTATCGATCGACAGTTATTGTTTCAAATTAAGTGTGACTATCTGAAATGCATATTGCGTGGTTGGGAAAAAAAACACCTTTTTGTGGCAATGTTACCTATAGTCGAGAAATTACTGGCGCGCTCACTCATCGCGGGCACAAAGTCAGTTTTATGCATTTTGCTGACACCAAGGCTGATGGCGATGAAGTTCCTTTACCATTTCTGTACAAATCGCAAGTATATACGATCCCCACGATCAGAGCAAAAAAAGTCCTCGAACGCTCTCTCCGCCGTCTCAAGCCAGATCTCGTCCATGCTTCCCTGAGTTTATCGACCCTAGATTTTCTGCTACCAGAAATTTGTCAAGAGTTGAATTTACCCTTAATTGCCACATTCCATACGCCCTATGATGGCAAACGACGGAATGTGACTTCGACGACTCAGTTGTTGGCTTATCAACTCTATGCACCATTTTTAGCCAAATACGATCGAACGATCATTTTCTGTGAAGAACAGCAAGATTTACTCGTCAAACTCGGCGTACCACGCGATCGAATTGTCGCGATTCCCAATGGTGTTGACGATCGTAAATACACACCGGGCATTAGTAAAATCAAATCTGAATTTAATGCCAGACAAATTTATGTTTACCAGGGCCGGATCTCGACTGAGAAAAATGTCGAATCTCTCCTCAAAGCCTGGAAATACTGCAACATGAGTGAGTATGGCTGCAAACTATTACTAGTTGGGGATGGCCCACTCAAGACCAATCTAGAACCATTCTATAACATCGAACATGGGGTAATTTGGTTGGGTGCAATCCGCGATGATGCCCGCCGCATCGATATCTTGCGCGGTGCTGATGTCTTTATTCTCCCCTCTCTCGTGGAAGGATTATCCCTCTCACTGCTCGAAGCAATGGCCTGTGGCATTGCCTGTGTCGCTACCGATGCCGGTGCCGATGCGTCCGTCATCGCGGATGGGGCTGGGGTCGTCATTAATACCCAAGGTGTATCCGGTCAACTTCGCACCCTCCTGCCGATCCTCCGCGAGCATCCTCAATGGCGCGAGATTCTCGGCAAATCTGCCCGTCAACGGGTTTTAGATCGGTATACCCTGACAGGGAATGTCGATCGAATCGAACAACTCTACGCTGAGATTCTCGCCCCGATCTGTGCAGTTAGCTAACACTTACATTGATGGGGGATTGCTGCGATTTGGACAATCCCCCAGCAGCAATCCTACTCACGACTAAAGAGTGGATCGTATCTAAATTCAGTATTACCTGTGTAACCGGTCATTTTAGCGAGTTTGGCCAACTTCTTAGCTCCCGGATCTGGCTTACCATCAATCATCCAAGTGGGATAACCTGTAATCCCAGCTTGCTTGCAAACGGCTGGCTGCGGCGGATGCTCGGTTGCACCTTCACTACATTCAACATAGCTGACTTTTTCCCATGCCTGCTTGCCAAATAACTGTTTCTGCTCGAAACAATGAGAACACATAAAAGAACCATACATCTTGGCACCTTTTTGGGTGAGATGCTCTGCTAGCTTAATTTCAGCCGAGCCGGATGTAGACGTAATTTTCCAACCAATTCCTGGTAGCGGGGCAGTCGTCGGACTGACAGAATTAATGGCAACACCAAGGGCCGTATTATAAAATATCAGTGAAACGACAATCGATAGTAGGGCTGTTGCCATCCCGGTAAAGACGATTTGCCCGACATCTTCCCAGTCATGTCCGATTAATGTCAGCCCGAAAATACTGAATGTAAAAATTGCCGAAGCAATACAAAACGGACAGACAGCTTTAATGACAAACGCCAGCAAATACATCAGATAGCCACTAAAGACTGCCATCCCCACGCCAGCGACAAACAGCCCCAACCAAGTGAGATTGTTAATCTGCGTATGAGCTGCTTTATTAGTTTTGGGATTGAATAGCATTGGAGCAAATGCCATCAATGCTACGCCGATATAACTCAGTAAACCCAAGCCAGTCAGGGGGAAATCGCCGACATTAGCATAGGGGCTAGTCAAGACGATTTCACAACCTTCAGTGCCGCAAACCCCATTGTTACTGAGTTTGACCCAGGTGAGATAGGCTGTGACAAATATACCTAAAATCGCGATCAAGCCAATCAGTAATCGCGAATATTGCTGTATCCAAGGAACTTGTTTTCGACTACGAATCATGATTTAGGGGTTGGGGGTTGGGGGTTGGGAGTTGGGAGTTGGGAGTTGGGAGTTGGGAGAAAGGGGATGCTTGCATCCTAAAGCCTATCCCCTACTCAAAAGTGATTTACCGTCATAATCAGAGATCGTGCGCTGGACCGATCGAGTGTGACGATCGAATTGCATGGCTTCCACAAATTGACTGACGCGGATTGGGTCGATTGAGTTCTCGATTTTACCCTGCCGCTTGAGGGAACTAGACACGATTGCTCCATCCGCAGCTTGGATTAGAGTCGCGATGTTATCACAATCCGCACCGCTGCCGACGATCACTGGAGTGCTGCCAGCCGCAGCTTTTGCCAGTTGTAGATCTGCCAAACTAGGTGGTGTACCAGTCGCCGCGCCAGAGATGATTACTGCGTCTGCTAGCCCGCGCTCGATCGTTTCTTGGACGGCGGTAGTCAGATTAGCCGAACCTAGTGGACTAGCATGTTTGACCAGAACATCTGCCATAATTTTAACGTTACTACCCAATTCTCGTCGATAACGCAGGAGTTCGTGAGCGCAGCCTTCAATCAAACCTTGATCTGTTGCCATTACACCAGAAAGTACATTGACGCGAATAAAAGCCGATCCCGTGCAAGTGGCGATCGCCATGCCACTGAGACTATCATTGCGTAAAACATTGATGCCGATCGGGATCGATACCAGTTCCATCAATCGTAAAACAATCGTCGTCATCGCACTGACGACAGCGGGATCGACTTGGGTTTTGGGAAAAGGCGCGTCAAAAAAGTTTTCGATTATAATCCCGTTCACACCGCCAGAAACCAGTGCTACTGCCTCCTGTTCGGCGCGATCGATAACTGCACTGAGGCTACCGCCCCAACGCGCAGAGGTCGGCAGCGGTAGCAGGTGGACTACGCCAATAATTGGCTGAGTAGTGTTAAAAATTTGCTTTAAGTTCACGTTTCTATATTAACTAAGCGGATGGCGATCCTCAGTCAAGATCGATACTGGCAACTGAGAATTAACGATGGCGACAAGACAGACAACAAACAAAACCATCACGATCGCGGGGATGAGAGTGATCGCTCACACTGTGGATTGATGGACTGAATGACTTGCCAATCATCGATCGCTCCAACAACGCAGTTAAGCTGTGACTAAATTGCAAGAATCAATCTCGTCCGATCTCCACCTATATTATCCACAACTGTGACTCAAATTAGTGGTTAGTGCAGCTTGGCGATCGCTCGTGTAAATAGCGAAAGCTGACCGCATCGACATTCTTTCTCTGTCCGATCGAAATTTTGCTTTACATCTCGCAACATTGTGCTAGAATATTACGATAGCGACTCAAAAATAACTAATCTCAACTATATCGACAACTACATCGTCGAGCTAACTAGTAAGTCTACTTATTGGTTCTAGTCAGAATTCATCCGCCGCAACTAACACCAGTCAAAAGTGGTCGTGCGTTAAGTCTAGGGTGTGAACTGTAAACCAAAGCCCGAAGTGCTCAGCAACCTTTTATTGCTGAAATGGTCAGGGAAAAAGTACTAAGATAGAGCCGTTCAACAATTATTGTTGGAGACAACTACCAAGACTACATGGGCAACAAGCCAACAATTGCAATCTCCCACCTCGGTTGCGAAAAGAATCGAATCGATAGCGAACACATGCTCGGTCTGCTAGTTCAAGCAGGCTATGAAGTAGATGCTGATGAAACCTCAGCCGATTATGTCATTGTCAACACCTGTAGCTTCATTGATTCCGCCAGGGAAGAATCCGTCCGTACCCTGATCGAACTTGCCGAAGCCGACAAGAAGATTGTCATTACTGGCTGTATGGCCCAACACTTTCAGTCTGAATTATTGGCTGAAATTCCCGAAGCAGTAGCTGTTGTAGGGACTGGTGACTATCATAAGATCGTCGATGTAATCGAGCGGAGCCGGGGCGGCGAACGGGTAGTCGAAATTACCCCAGAGCCAACTTACATCGCCGACGAGTTTACACCGCGTTATCGAACGACAACCGAAGGTGTGGCATATTTGCGCGTTGCTGAAGGCTGTGACTATGGTTGTGCCTTTTGTATCATTCCCCACCTGCGCGGAAAACAGCGATCCCGGACGATCGAATCGATCGTGACTGAGGCGCAAAGATTGGCCGACGAAGGAGTGCAAGAACTAATTTTGATCTCCCAGATCACCACCAATTACGGCATAGATATCTATGGCGAACCAAAACTAGCGGAACTCCTCCGTGCCTTAGGCAAAGTAGATATTCCGTGGATTCGGATGCACTATGCCTATCCGACGGGGCTGACTCCGAAAGTAGTGGCCGCAATGCAAGAGACAGCAAATGTCTTGCCCTACCTAGATCTGCCCCTTCAGCATTCCCATCCCGAAGTCCTCCGTGCCATGAATCGCCCGTGGCAAGGACAAGTAAACGATCGCATTATCGAGCAACTCAAAACTGCTCTGCCTGATGCGGTGATGCGGACGACATTGATCGTCGGCTTCCCTGGGGAAACCGATGCTCACTACCAACATCTGCAAGAATTCTTGCAACGGCATGAATTCGATCATGTTGGGGTGTTTACTTTTTCCGCCGAGGATGGAACGACCGCCGCTACCTTGCCCAACCACCTGCCGCAAGCAGTGATGGACGAGCGACGCGATGGGATTATGGCGATGCAACAACCGATTTCCCTGCGACGTAATCAACGCGAAGTAGGTAAAGTAGTGGATGTCTTGATCGAACAGGAACATCCAGAATCAGGGTTGTTAGTGGGCAGATCTGCCAGATTTGCCCCAGAAGTAGACGGATTAGTGTATGTTAGTGGGAGTGCCCGTCTTGGGTCAATTATCCCCGTTAGCATTCATGAAGCCGACCACTACGATCTCCACGGAGAAGTCGTAGAGTTCAAAGTTTGAATTTAGCTCAAACTTTGAATTGGAGCGAAGCCGCTAGAACTCAGTACAAAACCCGATCTATCTGACAACAATTCATAACGGAATATCCGCCTCGCAACTGATGCGAACATTCTGTGACTATTTGGTATTTCTCTTGTTGGTGTAGGATTGTAACCAATTCCCACCCACCCCTAAACTGAATGGTTTAAATATTGGGCACGATGTTTTCCCAGGTCAATATACTGATTAATTCCTAAATATTAGCTCCTACAAGTTCTCGATAAATCATACCGAAACACTTACTTAGAAATTATGACCGTTTCTTTCTCTAACCTTGGACTTTCCGATCGCTTAGTTACTACATTGGAAGGCCTAGGGATTACTGAACCCACAAATATTCAAGAGCAAGCCATTCCCCAACTCCTCGCTGGTCGCGATGTCGTCGGACAATCGCAAACTGGGACAGGTAAAACTGCTGCTTTCGCTCTCCCCATCATCGAACGTCTCGATTGGCAGAAAACCACCGTCCAAGCCTTGATTCTTACTCCCACCCGCGAGTTGGCGATGCAGGTTTCTCAAGCCATGAAAACTTTCGTCGGTGGTAACGAGCGTCGCTCGCCGATCCTAACTGTTTATGGTGGACAATCGATCGACCTGCAAATTCGTCGCTTAGAAAGTGGCGTAGCTGCTGTCGTCGGAACCCCCGGCCGGGTGATTGACTTAATCAATCGCGGTCATCTCCGCCTTGGTAACGTCGATTGGTTAGTCCTCGACGAAGCTGACGAAATGCTCAGCATGGGCTTCATCGACGATATCGAGCTGATCTTGAGCAAACTACCCACCGAACGCCAAACAGCCTTCTTCTCGGCGACAATGGCACCCCCCATTCGTTCATTAGTCAATCGGTTCCTCAATAACCCAGTCACCGTTACGGTCGATCAAGTTAAAGCGGCACCTTCTAAAATTAAGCAACAGGTTTACTTTATCCCCCGTGGTTGGACTAAAGCGCAAGCTCTGCAACCGATTTTAGAACTCGAACAGCCAGATTCCGCGATTATCTTCGTCCGGACGCGGAAAGCAGCAGCAGAACTTACCAACCAACTCCAATCTGCCGGACATAGCGCGGATGAGTATCATGGTGATCTGACTCAAACTCAACGCGAACGCCTCTTAACTCGCTTCCGCAGCGACAAAGTGCGTTGGATTGTGGCTACTGATATCGCCGCACGGGGTCTGGATGTAGATCATCTCAGCCACGTCATTAACTACGACTTACCTGATAGCGTCGAGAACTACATCCACCGGATCGGTCGGACGGGTCGCGCTGGTAAAGAAGGCGTGGCGATTTCCTTGATTCATTCCTTAGATCGTCGCAAACTTCAAGCGATCGAACGTCGGGTCAAACAGTCTTTGGCTGTCTGTCAGATTCCTACTCGCGCTCAAGTTGAAGCTGCTCACGTTCAAAAAACTCAAGCGCAGGTGCTAGAAGCTCTAGCTGGCGAACGGGTAGCTTCCTTCTTGCCAATCATCGCCAAGATGAGTGAAGAGTATGATGTGCATACTGTTGCCGCAGCCGCACTACAACTAGTCTACGACCAAACTCGTCCCGCTTGGTTGGATATGGAAGAACCCCAAGCGCGTTCCAACGATCGCGACTACGAGCGTTCTTCTAACAGCTTCAAACCCCGTGGTGGTAGCGATCGTCGTAGTGGCGGTGGTGGTGCTGGTGGCAAACCAGTCCTCCGCGCTGGCGGTGGCGAACGTTCTGCTGGTGGTGGCAGTCGTTACGATCGTCGCGACAGCACTCCTCGCAATGAAGGCGATCGTTATGAGCGGGATAACCGCGATAACCGTCGTGGTGGATACCGCAGCGAAGAACGGGTGTAAGCTTGGATTATTATGCTAGAGGCTTAATTTCTAGCGTTAAAGTTTAAATCTAAAAAAGGTGGGGGAGATCCCCACCTTTTTTGTGTAAATTCTTAGCCTATACTTCTTCGTCTTCCTCGTCTGCCGATTCTTCCTCTACTTGCTTGAGTGTATTGGCCGAAACTGCTGTGCCAGCGTTGAGTTTTTCCCACACTTGTTTTTCGACTTTAGCGACAAACTCCGCATTGTCTTCCATATACTTGACAGTATTGTCACGCCCTTGCGCGAGATTATCACCTTCGTAACTGTACCAAGCACCTCGGCGAGTGATGATCCCCGTTTCTTCAGCAAGATCTACCAAACAACCGACTGTTGAAATACCTTTACCAAAGATAATATCGAACTCAGCAATCCGGAACGGTGGTGCAACCTTATTTTTGGCAACTTTAACTTTGACACGGTTCCCATACTCGCCCTCATTCGCCCGCTTGAGCGTTTGAATCCGGCGGATATCTAAGCGCACCGATGCGTAAAATTTGAGTGCGGTACCACCAGTCGTTGTTTCTGGGCTACCGTATGTAACACCAATTTTCTGCCGGAGTTGATTGATAAAAATTACCGTACAGCCAGATTTAGAAATATTCCCAGTGATTTTCCGTAAGGCTTGGCTCATCAATCGGGCTTGTAAACCCATGTGTGAGTCCCCCATATCCCCCTCAATTTCGGCTCGGGGTACCAATGCAGCTACAGAGTCAATCACGACAATATCGACCGCAGCAGAGCGGACTAGTTGATCGACGATTTCTAAGGCGGCTTCACCAGAGTCGGGTTGAGAGACCAAGAGATTATCGATATCGACCCCCAGCGCAGCCGAATAGTTGGGGTCGAGGGCATGTTCGGCATCGACGAAGGCGGCTACTCCTCCTGCTTTTTGAATTTCGGAAATGGCATGGAGCGCGAGCGTAGTTTTCCCCGAACTTTCTGGACCATAAATTTCAATGACTCTGCCTTTGGGTAAACCACCACCCAAAGCAATGTCCAACGTCATAGCTCCACTGGAGATAGTTTCTACCCGCATCCGAGTAGCATCACCGAGCCGCATAATCGCCCCTTTCCCAAAAGATTTCTCGATCTGGTTCAGGACTAGGTTGAGGGCTTTCTGTCTGTCTGGGCTATTTGTGATTTGGGTTGCCATTAAATGCCTCTATAACAAGGGAGAAGTGGAATTGACTTGCTTTGAGTTTACCAACCAAAAGCTTAGTGCATAAATACTATTATACAATCGATCGAGTTCAAAAGTCAAAGCTTATTGGGTGTTATTTTATCGTGCCCCTGCTCGCCACTAGTTGTAAATTTTTTTGTTAAGAATTGTAAAAAAGAATTAGAATTAAAGAACATACAACAACCGTCTATTTACCAGCTATGTCTAAATCGCACTCATCCGAGCAAGAGTTGCTCCAGAACATTCTCCAACCATTACTAACCGACTTTGAGTACTGGTTTAGCCGATCAATCGAGTTACTCAATGGCGCGCAGATTGCGTTTCTAGGTCCGCTCAAGCAAGCGGATTTGCTCGATCGCGTCACACAAGCTCAATCTGAAGTTGGCGTCGCGCAAATGCTATTTCGGGCAGTCGATGGCAAAGTTGGCGTAGAACCCAGCCAAATGCTCGGATGGCATCAACTAGTTACTGAATGTTGGCAGGTATCGATGCAGTTAAGACAGTCGCAACAGACTAAAATAGAAGAGTAAGAATTGCTCTGCTTGCCCTAAATTCTCATAAAAGCTGGATTAATAATCTACCCTGTCTTTGCGTTCAGCGTCAGACGTAAAGCTGGTTAAAATCTGGTTCAAATCTGCATTTGACTGTTCACCGCCATTTTTATCCCTCATTGTGTGGGAAAGTGCCATGTTACAAATAATCTATCTAATCGCCTTCACCATTCTGGCATTTCTAGCAATCGGTAATCTGATCCGTAGTTTGATCGGGTTCAGCATGGACGTACCACAGCAAAGGACAATGTCCAATCCGAATTTTCAGGGTTATAGCTATCGGTCGGGTACTGTTCCCCATCCTGAATTACTTGATGAAATGGGCAACGTTACCAGTGAGCCTTTGCTGATTATGAAGTCAATTAGTGTTGAAGATGCGCGGGCGAGATTAGACGCGCTGTATAATGATGACTCGCCAAAGTCTGCTGAAGGCGAAAGTTAATCGTTAGTTAGCAACTATTGTGAATGTTTTTCGACCTGCCCCGGCACCGCTTCGCTATCGGCAAAAACTAGTTTACTGTTCGATCCTGTCGATCGCGATCTTTTTAGTATCCTGTCGTTATCCAGAACTACCATTTGGCGGCGGTAACAGTCAGAATATTCACCTCCTGATGGGAAATCCCTCCCAAGCGACTAACAACTCTGGCAATTCCGAAAATTACCTGATTACCCGTCCGCAATATGCCCTATCCTATGCTAGAAATAAGGGCATTCCCAATTGGGTAGCTTGGGAATTAAATGCTGATTGGTTGGGCGATGCTCGTCGAGTCGGTAAATTTGCGCCGGATGAGGAGTTACCCGCAGAATGGGAACGAGTAAAGCCATCAGATTATACTGGAAGTGGCTTCGATCGCGGTCACATGACGAATTCAGAGGATCGGAGTCGATCTCCAGAAGATAACATTTCGACTTTCTTGATGACCAATATCATTCCGCAATCACCGGATAATAATCAGGGGGTGTGGGTGCAGTTGGAAAACTACTCACGCCAATTAGTCAGATCTGGCAAAGAATTATTCATCATTTCTGGCGGACACGGGCAGGGGGGGATCGGTTCAAAGGGTCTAAAAGCCACCATTGGGCGTGGTAAAGTGAGCGTACCCGCCGTAACTTGGAAAGTGATTTTAGTCCTAGACAGACCTAATTCTGGGGTGGCTGGAGTCGATAAAAATGCTCGGACGATCGCGGTGATTGTCCCAAACAAGCAGGGGATTAAATCCGATTCTTGGCGACAATATTTAACTTCAGTTCGAGAAGTAGAAAAGTTGACTGGTTATCAGTTTTTTACCAGCGTACCGGCGGAGATTCGAGCGATCATTAATGCGCGGATTGATGCAGTTCCATCCCCGCCAAAACTGAGACAGTAGCTTACTAGCTGTTAATTGTTGAACTGAAAATATATCAGCGATCGCCTTGATGCCAGAATATAGCTATAGATCTAAACTAATTTAACTATCGATCGTCATGAAGATTGCGAATAATATTACTGAGCTAGTCGGACATACCCCCCTAGTTAGACTCAATCGTATCCCTCAGTCCGCAGGCTGCGTAGCCGAAATTCTTGTCAAATTAGAGAGCATGAATCCCGCCGCATCTGTCAAGGATCGGATTGGGGTCAATATGATTGCGGCTGCAGAGAAAGAAGGCTTAATCGATCCTAAAAAAACAATTTTAGTCGAACCCACATCCGGAAATACAGGGATCTCGCTGGCGATGACAGCAGCGGCAAAAGGATATCGGTTGATCCTGACGATGCCAGAAACAATGAGTATCGAACGGCGGGCGATGTTGAAAGCTTATGGAGCTGAATTAGAGTTAACTCCGGGCGTAGAAGGCATGAGTGGCTGCATTCGCCGCGCTCAGGAAATTGTGGATAAAACCCCCCACGCTTACATGTTGCAGCAGTTTCGCAATCCAGCAAATCCCCAAGTACATCGCACCACTACGGCTGAAGAAATTTGGACAGATACGGATGGACAAGTAGATATCCTAGTGGCTGGGGTCGGTACTGGCGGCACAATTACTGGGATTGCTGAGGCACTCAAACCGCGTAAACCAGGCTTCAAAGTCATCGCCGTCGAACCAACGAATAGCCCTGTCCTGTCTGGCGGGAGACCAGGCCCCCACAAAATTCAGGGGATTGGAGCGGGATTTGTGCCCCAGGTATTGAAAATAGATCTGATTGATGAGGTAATTACTGTTACCGACCAACAAGCGATCGAATACGGTCGCAGACTGGCGCGAGAGGAGGGATTACTCTCAGGAATTTCCTCTGGTGCGGCACTGTATGCGGCGATCGAAGTCGGTCGTCGGCCCGAAAATAAAGGTAAACTAATCGTGATGATTCAGCCTAGTTTCGGCGAACGTTATCTCAGTACGCCACTATTTCAAGATCCGGCGTAGGTTGGGTAAAATCTGACAAAATAGTATTAATGACCCGCATCAATGACCGAGACGCACTACCAAGTTCTGCAAATTTCGACCCGTGCGACTGCTGATGAGATTAAACAATCTTATCGGCAGTTGGCCAAGAAATTTCACCCCGATGTCAATGGTGGTCAAGCTAACGCCGATCTCATCATTAAGATTAATGCCGCTTATGAAGTCTTAGGTGACGAGCAAAAGCGGCGAGAATACGATTATTTGCTTCAGCCAGCAGTAGCCATCCCACTTCAGCAACAGTCACCCGCTCACGTTCCTCGTCGTCCTCGCACGGTCGGGCGAGAACTGGATGAAGAATTAATCTTATGGCTAAATCAGGTTTACACGCCAATCAATCGGATGATTGGCTGGATTATCAAGCCGCTCAAAGCACAGATTCGCGAACTTTCTGCCGATCCCTTTGATGATGATTTAATGGCAAATTTTGAGGCTTATGTGACAGAATCTCAACGACACCTACAGAAGATCGAGAAGACTTTTCACTCAATGCCCAATCCATCATTAATCGCGGGGATTGCTGCTAATTTATACTATTGCATCAATCAAGTAGCTGATGGAATTAAGGAATTAAATTTCTACATTGTGAACTACGATGAGAGTTGTTTGCATGATGGGATTGAAATGTTTAAGATTGCAGCAGAATTGCAGCGAGAGACTAATAAAAAGCTTAAAGGTTACAAGTAATAGCCGGCTACGCCATAAGATGGGGTTGAATCTGTCGAACCATTAAATAGCCAAAGAGCTAGATTTGAACCAGGATCATGTGCAGCAAATGACCAGTCAATTAATACCAGTACGAGCTTAAAACTCTGTTAGTTTAATTGCTCGCCCAGATTGCTACCATAGACACCCGATCGGCGATAATGGGGTTCGATGCTAATCAGATCGGTGATATTCCGTTCGATCGTGTCACAGATTGCATCGAGGGGTAGATCGTTAGGATCGGTACCAAACGGATTTTCAATCTCCACCCCGATCGCTTCAATCCCAAATAGTGTGAAACTAACTAAGGCTGTCGCTACCGCCGTCCACCATTTGAGGTCATCAACTATTTGAAAGGGTAATAATAAACAGTAAATTAATAATAGTTGTTTGAGGTGAATGGCATAGGCTAATGGCATAGGTGTCCGGAGAATGCGTTCGCAAGCACCCAATGTATCTACCAGACTATTGAGGATGTTTTGTAACTCGTTCATTTGATACAAGCTAATTTGCCCCCGCTCTTGTTGTGACTGGAGATAATCACTCACCCAAAAGGCAATTTCTAAGGGTGGATTATTCATTGTTTGAAGTTTAGCAAATTGTAATGGGGTGACAAGTTTGGCAACCCGCTCATCGATTGGCTGCGATCGCAAATGTAATTTAGTTGCGACAGCAAAGGCTATTAAAAGTTTTAAAGTTTGTTCTTTTTCATAACGATGAATCGGATCGCTCTCAGCAACTGCTACCCAGATTAATCTCGATAAATTACGAATATTATTAACGGTACTGCCCCAAGCTTTGCGCCCTTCCCAGAATCTCTCATAGGCAGTGTTTGTCCGAAACACGAGTAATAAACCCAGCACGATACTCGGAATGACTCCCACTAACGCTTTAGCAGAAACAGGCACTTTATAATAAAATAAGATCGAGATGAATAATCCAAACCCTCCACACCAGCAAACTTGATTGAGAATGCTAGGAATCACCGAACCTTTGACTCTAAAGGCAATTTTGAACCAGGTTTTTTGCTCTAAATTCATATGAAAATAATTAAACTAGCTGAACCTCAAGATAACTTATTATATCGATCGATTACCAATCTCTCAATTCCACGTCGGGTGATAAAGGATTTAATTGCTTTGGTATTAATTTGCAGAAGTTGGAGAACTACGATCGAAAGACTAAAATTAAGGATGTTGTTTGAATCGATCGAATTATTTACTATTTAAAGTTTGGAATACTCGAATAGAGATCTAGCATTATCTTCGATCGATACAGGCGTAAGGATTCATATTAATAATTAATAATTTTACATCGTGCCTCAAGTTTCTTTAGAAAATCTAATTATTGCGGCTAAAACTGGTAATTTAGTCAGTTTTCCGACGGACACTGTCCCAGCACTAGCGACACTCCCAGAGTTCGCTACGCTCATCTTTGAGGCTAAACAGCGGAGTCAGGATAAACCGCTAATTCTCATGGTTAGCGATGCCGCAGATATGTGGCAGTTTACCACCGGAACTGATGCCGAAATAGAGATTTGGCAAGCAGTTGCCGATCGGTATTTACCTGGCGCGCTAACATTGGTGTTACCTGCTGCCGATCGAATTCCCTCTGTTATGAATCCACTTCAGAATCGGACCATCGGTTTGCGAGTTCCAGCCGACCCGCGCGCGCGCTCGATTCTCCGTCAAACAGGTGCTTTAGCAACTACTAGTGCTAATCGCTCCGGTCAGCCGCCATTACTAACCATGACAGAAATTCAAGCTAGTTTTCCTCAAGTTTTTTGCCTCAATGTCGATCCAGATCTTCCCAGCCAGGGGCAACCATCTACAGTTATTCAATGGATTGATTCTAGCTGGCGATTACTAAGACAAGGATCTGCAATCTTTACGCCAAGCTAGCCGAGTTGCTATAGTCGCCGCCCAAATACTTGAAGAATGCTAATATAACCAACCACTCGCTTGACTTAATACTCTCGCAGGTACTATTTTACCGGCTTCTGGCCTGAAGATTATTCGATCGGGCGGCACTCGAGCGAATAATCTTCTAGATTTGAGACAAATAGCTGATTGTCGTGCCTCGTCACACTAGGCTAGAATCTATCTCAACTCGCGGCTTATCGATCGCCTTGTGGCAGTCGTCGTCATCTACCCTATGTAATTTAGTCAATACCTGTAAAATCTCGGTTTCGCGTGCGAACGGAAATTAGCTACAATACTAGATTGTGTCGTCAATTTACGAACAGTACTCAAGTAGGAGGTTTCTATGTCTCGTGTATGTCAACTGACAGGTAAAAGAGCCAACAATGCGATGGCAGTTTCCCACTCCCACCGCCGCACCAAAAAGCTGCAACAAGTTAACTTGCAGTGGAAACGGCTGTGGTGGGCCGAAGGTAATCGCTTCGTCCGGCTGCGTGTTTCTACCAAAGCGATCAAAACCCTAGAACTCAAAGGTTTAACAGCAATGGCGAAGGCCGCAGGTATCAATCTGAACAAATGCTAGTCATCTAGATCCCCCGCTGGGGGTATCTGGCTTTCACTTATCTCTTATGATCCAGCCCCAGCGATTTCAACTCGTCCTTCGTCATCAATTCAACCGATGGCACAGCGACCACTTAGCGACCCATCAAGCCGGGTTTACCCTCACAGAAGTACTCGTCGCAATTCTAGTCATTGCCACCTTTATCGCTGTCGCGCTGCAAGGAATGGTGGTGGCAATGTTGCTCAAATCTAAAGCCTTGCAAGTAGCTGAAGCTAATCGATGGGTTCAGACAGATCTCGAAAGCATTCGATCAAAAATTACCCTCAATCAACTCCCGCTGGATGTAAATCAACTCCGCTGCCATCCATCCCTTGCTGATGGTGGATTTGCCGACCTAATTCGCGATAATTTAGCTGGGAGCGATATTACCGGAGCTGCTGATTATAATTTATCAGCCATAACCGAAACTAGTAAAACGGGAAAAACATTTCAGATTACCCGGAAGCTTGTTATTCCTCAAACTGCTGAAAATACTGATGCTAAACTGCTCGGTCTTCAGTACGTTGTCAGCCCTATCAATGGGAATAATTTAGAACAGCCAATCCTACACTTTTATACTGAGGTCATGCCCGATGCGGCACTCCAATGTCAGTAAAGATTTTGGCTTTACACTGATTGAATCATTAACTGTAGTTTCGATCGCTGGTATTTTAATGGCGATGGCGATTCCTAGTTTTCTAGCTGCTCACAACCGGGCGAAATTAGCGCAAGCAACAGAGCTAGTTGTCGCTAGTCTTCAAGAAGCACAACGGACATCAATGCGCCGCAACCAAAGTTGTACGCTGACTTTAGATAAAGATCGTCACAAAATTCAAGGTTTATCCGGTTGTTTATTATCTGGCGATCGTTACTTACCGAATCCAGTTACGCTAAATTATACGGGTACAACTCCAAGTATTGAATATGGCATTAGAGGCAATACCACTACCAACAAAGCAATTATTTTAGCGATTCCAGATAATCCTCACGAATCTCGATGTTTGACTGTTTCTGCTCCGTTGGGGATTATCCGCTTGGGTAGTTACAATCGTCAGACAGAGACTTGTGATAAGCTGGGTGGCTAATTAATTAATTGTCAACAGTAAATTAATCTATCTTTCGAGACTTATATTCAATATATATTTGATAAATTCAGCCTAATTACAATCGATATCAGTACTGTATTTTTATACAATGATATTATTTTAGAGCTGTTTATATATGCGGTCAAAATATTATCTAAGGCTAGCCAAGTTCGGATCTAAATTACGACAGAAGAACAGCTCTCAGTTGGGTTTTACGATGCCCTTAGCTTTGGGGATGGGATTAGTGATGATGATCGTTGCGGCGAGTACAATCGGACGTTCTCAAAGCGATCGAGCTACCACTAGTTTTCAGAGGGAAACTAATCGGGCTTTAGGTGTATCCGAAGCTGGAATTATTCGAGTTCAATTATTTCTCGATCGATCCAAACTATTAGCAAATAAAAATTTAGATAAATGGGTAGATACCCTTAATACATTATCATCCGAACAGGCGAACTGTGGCTTGCTAGATCTCGCAGTAGTAAAACAACAAGCTGAAATATTTAAAAATTATGAATGGATTAATTTAGACAATCGCGATCTCAATAAAGGTAGATATCGGATGATTAACTATCAGTATCGATCGGGGATTGGTAAATTGACCGTAGCTGGAGAAATTGATGCCTATAACAGTACTAAAAATAGTTCTAATAGCACCCTAACTGTCGAAATTCCGATCGGTAGTGAAGATGCCCAGATTTCTCCGCCAGCATTATGGGCGCAGACATTCAAACTCACTCCCAATCAACAAATAAATGGTCAGGTTCGAGCATTAGCTTGCCCTCAAATGACGGCTACTGACCCTGATGGAATTATCGGAATCGATCGAATTAATATTACAGAAATAGATCGTCAACCTACCGGAAAAATTATCGCCGATCCATTTACGGCTATTCCAAAACCGAGATTAGCTCCAAATAATGCTACTGTGTTGCCAGCAATTACCAGTTCGATTCAATTACCCCGATCGAATTCTAGTGATGTGCCAGATGTGAATAATGAATATCATTATTTAGTCGATTTAGATAGTCCGAGTTCTGGATATTCAATTAAGTTAAAAGACAACGATCTGATTCAAATCAATCTCACCGCTAATCAAAAAATTAACTTATATCTGAAAGGGAATATCGATCTAAGTGGTAGTCAGACTATTAATGTAAATCCAACTAATCCTAACTTACGAATCTATGGTAGCGATCGCACACTCAAATTGAGCGTAAAAGATAATGCCTCCATTACTGCATTTATCCATGCACCATTTGCCGATGCTCAAAGTAGTAGTTCTAGCTCTTCTCGGCCTAATTCAGCTATTGCTGGCGCAGTATGGGTTAAAAGCTGGGACTCTGCCACTAATCTGAGTAAAATTCCGATTATTCAAGCAGGTAATTGGTCTAATTTTGGAATTAATAAAGTCGAACAACCATCTCAACTCACTCCAATTAGATCTTGGCACCGAGTCGAAAGCAAAAACTAATTAAAATTACAAGTTATATGATATTTGAAGCTAGCGATCGATATCAAAACCAGGCTCTAAAAAATCCAGATCGAGGATTTACATTAATTGAACTCTTAGTTGCGATCGCAATTACTGGAATTGTCATTACTCTAACGGGGAGTGGCTTATTTGCCTTAATGAATGCGAACCAACGCAGTCAAACAGAGACAGCAGATCGGCTAGAACTCGAACAGGCATTAGCTTTCATGACTGATGAAATTAAAATGTCTCAACAAATTGCGATCGATATTCCCGATCGAAGATTTGCAATTTCTGGCTTCAATTCAGCATCGGGAAGCAGTGGAGTTCAGCCAATTTTAGTCCTCAAACCGGCAACTAATAGTAGATTGACAGAGCCAATTGTTTATTATCTAGCAGATCCACCCAATCGCAGTGTTTGGCTCGGCCCCAGGGTAATTTATCGCTGGGGGCCAACTCTGTTGCAAAATGGTAATTACAGTGATGGTAAAGGTACGGATGTCTCGGAAATTTTACCTGGTGCAAAAATTGAATACTATAACGAAGTATTAGTCGATCGAATGAGTGATGTCGCATTGGTAGCCGCTAACATTGACTGCGATCGTAATTATAGTGCTGTACCGAGTATCTCCAAGCGATTGGGATTTTATGCTTGTATCGCACCCGATCGTAAATCGGTGAAGCTCTGGATGCACAAACAACCAAGTTCATCTGGTAAAAATCAATCGATTAATGCTTTAGTCATGACTCGCAGCAATTAACAACTACAACAAAAAATCTGAGCCAGTGGATAGAAAAATTTACCCACTGGCTCAGATTTTGAAACGATCCTTAGAGGCTTACTTCTTGCGAGGAATCTTCGCTGGTTCGCGAAAAGCGATCGCAAAAAAAACGACACCCAATGCCAATGCTGTTACCAAAATATAAATAGTTGCTTCCATTGTAACTAAGTCCTAGTGTCCTAATATTCAATCTAACAAAACGACCGCCTACTAAGAATTCAAGGTTCAAGATTGATATTTAACCAACCTTGAACTTTGAAACTATATTTAGGCTTCTTTTTTCCGAGTACTGGGATCACCCAATTTCTGGAACAGACCAAATTCGACTTGTTCTTCCATATCGGCTTCTACACCAGCAAAGACGTCGCGGTAGATTGTCCGCGAACCGTGCCAGAGATGACCGAAGAAGAATAACAGAGCGAAGCAAGCATGACCAAAGGTAAACCAACCACGTGGACTGGTCCGGAACACACCGTCTGAACCAAGTTTCTCCCGATCGAATTCAAAGATTTCGCCACCTTGAGCTTTGCGCGCAAACTGCTTGACTTGGGTTGGATCTTTAAAGGTTTGACCATTTAAAGCACCACCATAGAAGCTAGCAGTAATTCCGGCTTGCTCAAAGCTGTATCTCGATTCTGCCCGTCGGAACGGAATGTCTGCACGGACGACACCTTCAGAGTCAGTTAAGATCACAGGGAAACTTTCAAAGAAGTTCGGCAGACGACGAACACTCAAGACACGACCCTCAGCATCTTTGAATACTGGATGTCCTTGCCAACCTTGAGCGATCCCATCACCTTTAACCATCGGGCCAGTCCGGAATAGACCACCTTTAGCTGGACTGTTACCTACATAGTCGTAGAAAGCCAGTTTGTCAGGGATCGATTGCCAAGCTTCAGCTTCGGTCTTGCCATCTTCGATACCAGATTGGACGCGACGTTGGATTTCCTGTTGGAAATAACCGCTATCCCACTGATACCGCGTTGGGCCGAATAACTCGATCGGTGTAGTAGCATTTCCATACCACATGGTACCAGCCACGATGAATGCGGCAAAGAATACTGCGGCGATGCTTGAAGATAATACCGTCTCGATATTCCCCATCCGAAGAGCTTTGTACAGCCGTTCTGGTGGACGAACAGTAAGGTGGAATAAGCCAGCAATAATCCCAACAGTACCCGCTGCAATATGGTGAGCGACTACACCACCAGGATTGAAAGGATTGAACCCCGCCGGTCCCCATTCGGGCGCGACTGGAGCCACATGACCTGTTATGCCAAATGGGTCAGATACCCACATGCCTGGGCCAAAGAGACCAGTTAGGTGGAACGCTCCAAAGCCAAAGCAGAGCAAGCCAGATAAGAACAGATGAATCCCAAACATTTTGGGTAAGTCCAAGGCAGGCTCGCCAGTTCGAGGATCTCTGAAAAGTTCCAAGTCCCAGTAAACCCAGTGCCAAATGGAGGCCAACATCAATAGACCGGAGAGAATAATGTGAGCGGTAGCTACACCTTCAAAAGACCAGAAACCGACATCTGCTGCTGATTCGCCTGGAACCAAGCTCCAACCGCCCCAAGACTTGGTAACACCCAAACGTGCCATGAAGGGCAGGACAAACATTCCTTGTCGCCACATGGGGTTGAAAACTGGGTCGCTAGGGTCGAAGTTGGATAGCTCAAATAGGGCCATCGAACCAGACCAACCAGCAACTAAAGCTGTATGCATTAAATGCACGGATATCAGCCGACCTGGGTCATTCAGGACGACTGTATGCACACGATACCAGGGTAGTCCCATCGACTACGCTCCTCCTTAAAATAGGTGTCTACGAAACTTTATTATTAGTTAAATAATCTCATGCATTATGTTAATCTGCTTTTCACCTCAGAGGCAAGGCAATCCCCCTTAATTAATTTGGCAGTTGTGAATCGCTTCAATCCCCCACATGACTAGACTCGCAGTCGTTCCAGCACTTTTATCGATCTCCCATGAGTTCAGCTTTATCCTCAGAATGTTTACAAATGTTAATAATTACTTGGGATAGTTCTTTGCTTCTGGGGTCGAGTTCACACTGACCGATCGTGGCTAGTGGCTGGGGAATATTGGTAAACTTGAGTTTGTCCGACTCACGATTCCCCTGTAGTGTTCGAGCAACTCCCGACATACTGTAAATCGCCTACTTGCACTAGCGATCTTTTATTATTGAGCACCATTGTCGTACTACTGTTGCGCTCGAATCCCATCCGCTCATAAAAACCTTGTTGGTGGGTGGTGCTGAGATAGATCCGTTCAACTCGATCCATACAAGGATGGCGGAGCACAGTTTCCATCAACTTGCGACCTAAACCGAGTCGCTGATAATCAGGGTCGATCGCTACATCCCAAATTGTCGCACGATAAATGCCGTCAGATGTTGCTCTAGCAAAGCCGATCAGCTTATCTTCATCCCACGCTGATACTACAGGTTCGCTGCGATCGAGCGCAACTTTCAAATCATCAATCTGCCGATCGATCGCCCAAAACGCGCTTTTATTAAATAATGCTTGGAGTTGGTACAGATCGAGATCTACCTTGCGATCCTCAAACCGAATCGATCGACCTTTCGTTGACTCCCGATCGCTCATACCTTCTAAAATTTCTCTATTACTACAACTAACCATATCTGCAGCTAAATTATGACTATTATAATTCCCTGCCGATCGTAGTATCGATAGACTTTTAAGATTGTAGCGATCGCCGCCGTTATGGCAAAAACACGCAACGAACAACCATCGCGATACAATTAGAGCAGATATTGCTCTATATTTATCTCCTCTAGCCGCATGACCGTAGCTACCCCGACTAAAATTCAATATGAAGCTGTAATTGGGTTAGAAACCCATTGTCAACTGAATACTGCTACTAAAATTTTTTGTAACTGTTCGACCGAGTTTGGTGCTGTACCCAATCATCATATTTGTCCCGTCTGTACAGCGATGCCTGGAGTCTTACCAGTACTCAACGAAAAAGTCTATGAATATGCTGTCAAAGCTGGTTTAGCCTTAAATTGTCAGATTGCTGCTTATAGTAAATTCGATCGGAAGCAATATTTCTATCCTGACTTACCGAAAAACTATCAAATTACCCAATTCGATTTGCCTATCGCTGAACATGGCTGGGTAGAAATCGAAATTTTGGATGATGCTGGCAATCCTAGCCGCAAAAAAATCGGTATTACGCGGATGCACATGGAAGAAGATGCGGGCAAACTCGTCCATGGCGGTAGTGATAGATTAGCTGGTTCGAGCTACTCGCTCGTGGACTACAATCGCACTGGTGTACCCCTAGTCGAAATCGTCTCCGAACCAGACATTCGCAGCGGTGTAGAAGCCGCTGAATACGCCCAAGAAATCCGCAGGATCGTCCGGTATCTGGGTGTCGGCGATGGCAATATGCAAGAAGGCTCCCTGCGCTGCGATGTGAACATTTCCGTGCGTCCCGTGGGGCGAGTTGAGTTTGGGACTAAGGTAGAGATCAAGAATATGAACTCCTTTAGTGCCATTCAACGGGCGATCGATTACGAGATTGACAGACAGATTACCGCGATAGGCAACAATGAGCCAATCTTCCAAGAAACTCGCCTCTGGGAAGAAGGTACTCAACGCACCATTAGTATGCGGAGTAAAGAAGGTTCTAGCGATTATCGCTACTTCCCCGAACCAGACTTAACACCGATGGTGTTAGCCGATAGTCAAAAAGCTGCGTGGAAAGCTGAATTACCTGAATTACCCGTTGCTAAACGCCACCGCTATCAAGCCGAACTCGGTTTATCGCCCTATGATACGCGAGTCTTGACAGACGATCGATCTGTTGCCGAATATCTAGAAGCAGCGATTTCTGCTGGTGCAGACATTAAGCAAGCAGCTAACTGGGTAATGGGAGATATTACCGCCTATCTCAAAACTCAGAAAGTAGGCATTAAAGATATTGCTTTGACACCAACAATTTTAGCCGAATTAACCGGACTGATCGAGCAAGGGACGATTAGCGGTAAGATTGCGAAAGAAATTCTCCCGGAATTATTTGAACGTGGTGGCTCAGTCAAAGCATTAGTGGAAAGCAAAGGTTTAATTTCAATTAGCGATCCTGCGGAGTTGGCAAAAATTATCGATGAGATTATTGCTGCTAATCCCAAAGAATTAGCACAATACAAAGCTGGAAAAACTAAACTTCTCGGCTTCTTTGTCGGTCAACTAATGAAACAAACTGGTGGACGAGCTGAACCTAAATTAGCCAATCAAATTTTAGGACAGAAGCTCAATAGCTAGGATACATCGGATACAGATCTATCGTGGGCTTTGCTTATACGATCGACAGAATTATTGCTAGAGATCTATCGCAGAGCCTACTCATACCGATCTTCAATCCATGATTTGAGATCTTCCTGAGCACCAATCAATTCTCTGCAAAACCGCACTTGCCTTAGCAATAAATATTCAACTACTTCAACTTCAGCACCTTACCCTCTCAATTGTGAACGCTGCTCAACAGGCTACTGATATTGCCCTTACTAGTAAAATCGCCTCTGTCGTCAGTTTATTTCGGAGCGAATTTCCTGATGCTAAAGTAGACTTGAAACCTTGGGCTGAAGATTTAGATACCCAAGAACTAGTCGATCCAGACTCGATCGATTTTTGCTTTCATTTTCCTGGCTGGAGTCGGCGGTGGCAAAGTCGGAGTATTTTGATTCAACTTAGATTTTATGAAGACTCGATTGAGTCTACGCGCAATTTTATCGGCTTAGAGGTCGCTGGTTTCGACTATCGAGGCAAACAGTGGCGATTGTCAACTGTCAATGATTGGCAATTTGAAGGCGATATTCAACCTCAACCGGAAATAGCTGATAAGTTAAAACAATTTTGTCGGCAAATTTTTGAATTATTCAGTGTGTAAATTAGGGCGCGGTGATTGGGATAAACTAATTTCACGATCGACCTTTGGACGCGATTACTTCTTTTGCGGGAGTGCGATCGCCATTACAAGAAATCCGTCTAGGCGCATCGACTAGCTCGATCTTAAATCCATAATCTTTATATAAATCGATAACGCGCTCTGTCGCTTGATTTGATAAGACGACCTGCCCCGGATGCCGAGATAGCCATTGCGTTAATCTGATCTGATCGTCCCAGGTAAAGTCAGTTTGGGCATACTTGGTAAAATCTACATCATAAGGTGGATCGGCATAGATAAAGTCATTTGGCTCCAACTGTAAATTGGCAAAATCACCACAGCAAAGTTGCCACGCTCGCAATGGTTCTTGATATGTCATAAAATCAGCGGCATAATTAATTGTTTTGTACCGCCCAAACGGAACATTAAATTCACCACTATTGTTAAATCGACACAAACCGTTAAAACAAGTGCGATTGAGATAGTAAAAAAGCTGCGCGGATTCAGCCGTATGGGATTTACCATCGCGGGTGAGTTGATTAAATCGACGTCGCAACTCGTAGTACAAAGCGCGATCGTTTTTCATCTCCAGTGTCACAGATAATCCCTGCTGAAGATGATGATAAAAATTAATTAAGTGGGGGTTAAGATCATTGAGTACGGCTCGTTTGGGGGATAAACCTAAACTCACAGACATCGAGCCGACAAAAGGTTCCACTAGGCGATAATCTTGGTTAGGCTGCCATAACTCCGCTAGTCGGGGTACCAGCCATCGTTTACCACCAGCCCACTTGAGGACGGGATTGAGTAGAGTTGGTGTTGCTGGTGGAGTCATGTTGACGAGATTAATCGAACAGTCAAATCATATCAACTTGTCTTCATCCTGGATCTTGATAGAAGACACAGCTATGTGATTAGAGTATCCACAAAATAAAATAAACAGTTCGCGATCGATTTCCTCGATCCTATGCTAGTATGTATAGATGAAGATTATTTTCGGCTGTATGGTTCTTTTTACAAGCTTTTCTCCGAATCTAACTCTCTACACCTACAGGATTCTGGAGACAGCACATGTCAATTTACGTCGGCAATCTATCCTACGAAGTTACGCAGGATGACCTGACTCAGACTTTCGCCGAATACGGTAAAGTCAAAAGAGTTCAATTGCCTACCGACCGGGAAACTGGTCGCTTACGCGGTTTTGCTTTTGTCGAAATGGAAACAGATGCAGAAGAGTCTGCTGCTATCGAAGCTCTCGATGGTGCTGAATGGATGGGTCGCGATCTCAAAGTGAACAAGGCTAAGCCTCGCGAAGAGAAAGGCTCATTCGGTGGTGGTGGCGGTGGCAACCGTCGCTACTAAACTTGAACCCTCAAGTTTAAACCCTAATGCGGTGAGGGCAGACTATAGGTTTGTCCTTTTTTGCTTAATAGCATAGCTGAAAGAGCCTGACTCTTTCAGCATCAGTTCAGTAAATTTGTGGATAGGTTAGGATGTCTCAAGTAATTCCCGGTGAAAGTGAAGGCATTGAGTCAGTGCTCCGCCGATTCAAGCGTGAAGTCTCCAAAGCGGGGATTTTTCCTGATATGCGCAAGCACAGACACTTTGAAACGCCAATTGAAAAGCGCAAGCGTAAAGCAATCGCTAGACACAGACAGAATAAGCGCAGATTTCGCACTTAAATTCTGGTTGTCTGAAATATTTAATATTCCTAGTCTGTTTGGAGAGTTAAGCCTCGCAAGCAGACTTTTGGTATGTGGACTTCGACTCTGCTCAGTCCACATGTTAACTATGTTCTCTGGACTAATTCAATTCGTTGCGTTCGACAAAAGCAAATTTCGATCCTCGATCTTCAACATCGGCGAGAATGCGATCGTATGCCTCTAAATCCCAGAGCGTCCATTTTGTCGTCGCTTGAGGATCGCTACCTGGTAAAACGTGCGGATTGGTGGCGAGAAACTCCTTGAGACTACTAATTGTCTGGCGGGCGAATTTTGGTTCGTGCCAACGGGGTTGTGCGGCTAAACAGTCAATTTCGGCCCGCATTGCCGAGGCTAAGACGGCATTTCCTTCTGACTCAGCTTCACTGAGGAGTTTGCGATAGCCTGTAGTGTCTTTGTAGATAAAATTATCAATCTTTTGTACTCCCAACGCTTGAGTAATTCGATCGAGTTGGTTGAGTAATTGCGGTACAGTCGTGCCATAGACTAGTCCTTGAGCATCTACATCCATTGTGGCGGGGAGGGGAGCTAATCTACCATGTTCGAGTTCGATCGTCAGCCAGTATCCCATAAGAACAGTCTCTATTTATCATCACAGAGTTAGAGTACCCATTCTCGGTTGCGGATGTTGACTGGCCAACCCTTTCCCGTGTAACGCTCGGAACTTGCTAGAATAGTAACCTGAAGAAAATCTCTCAATTGCCATGACAGTAAAACCAGAATGGTTGCGCGTAAAAGCACCTCAGTGGGAACGGGTGGGTAATGTCAAAGATATCCTCCGTGACTTACAGCTCAACACTGTATGTGAAGAAGCTTCCTGTCCAAATATTGGCGAGTGCTTTAGTGCGGGAACGGCGACTTTTCTAATTATGGGGCCTGCTTGTACCCGTGCGTGTCCTTACTGTGATATCGATTTTGAGAAAAAACCCCAAGCTTTAGATCCCACCGAACCGCTCCGCCTAGCAGAAGCTGTCAAACGACTCAAACTAAATCATGTCGTGATCACTTCTGTCAATCGGGATGATTTACCCGATGGGGGTGCCAGTCAATTTGTATTGTGTATTGACTCTGTACGTGCCCTCTCACCCCAGACAACGATCGAAGTATTAATTCCTGACCTGTGTGCTAATTGGCAAGCGTTAGAGACGATTCTAGATGCGGCTCCGGAGGTACTCAATCACAATACAGAGACTATTCCTAGATTATATCGGCGCGTTCGTCCCCAAGGAGATTACCAGCGTTCTCTAGAAGTCTTACGGCGATCCCGGGACTATACTTCTACTGTCTATACTAAATCAGGCATTATGGTTGGATTAGGCGAAACTGATGAGGAAGTTCGCCAAACAATACGAGATTTGCGATCAGTAGATTGCGATATTATCACGATCGGTCAATACCTCCAACCGTCAGCTAAACATCTCGGTGTGGCAGAATTTATTACCCCGACTCAGTTTGATGCTTGGCGAATTTATGGGGAGGCAATTGGCTTTCTTCAGGTGGTATCTACGCCGCTCACCCGCAGCTCTTATCATGCGGAAGAAGTCCAAAAATTAATGATTAAATACCCAAGAAAATCATAGATCTGTAGGTTGGGTTGAACGAATGTGTTGGCGTTGGCAAAGCCTCTGCCTCAGCAGAAGCCTTGCGGAACGCATTAAACCAACAGCCTCAATTGCGATCTGTGGGATTGTTGGGTTTCGCTCTGCTCTACCCAACCTACCAACTCCCAACTCCCAACTTATGGACGATCAAATTACAATTATTGGTGCTGGTGCTTGGGGTGGTGCATTAGCACGATTAACCGAGATTAATGGTTATGTGCCGACAATTTGGTCGCGGCGGAGAGATGTGGAATTAGCCGCAGCGGTACAAAATAAATTGGCAATTATTTCGGCGGTTTCAATGGCGGGAGTTCGATCGATTATCGAACAATTGGAGGGGAAGATCTCGCCTCACCAAATTATCGTTACAGCCACTAAAGGTTTAGATGCTCAAACTAATTCTACACCTGCACAACTCTGGCGTACTGCATTTCCTGAGAATCCGATCGTTGTTTTGTCTGGGCCAAATTTATCGCTAGAAATTCAACAGGGATTACCTGCGGCGACAGTGGTTGCAAGTAGAGATATTGGGGCGGCTAATCAAATTCAAGCCATCTTTTCATCGCCTAAATTTCGCGTATATACTAATGACGATCCCATCGGTGTCGAAATTGCTGGAACAGTAAAAAATACGATCGCGATCGCGGCTGGTACCTGTGATGGGTTAAAATTGGGTGATAATGCTAAATCTGCTTTGTTAACACGGGGATTAGCGGAAATAATTCGGATTGGTCAATATTGGGGTGCTAAAACTGAAACCTTTTATGGTTTATCTGGTTTGGGCGATCTTTTAACTACTTGTAATAGTCCGCTTAGTCGTAATTATCAAGTTGGTTATGGGTTAGCGCAGGGGAAAAGCCTAAGTGAGGTGCTAGCTAATTTACAGGGCACAGCGGAAGGAATTAATACGACTAAAGTGCTAATTCAAATTGCTAATCAGCACCAAATTTATATGCCGATTACGGTGTTAGTCGATCGATTGTTGCAAGGTCAAATTACTGCTCAAGAGGCAATTATGGCTTTGATGTTGCGCGATCGCAAGGCGGAGTATTAAGGGAGTAATACTTGATGAATCAGTCATTAGAAGAGCCAGATAATTTAGCAAGTACGATCGATAGTTTTGGAACGATTCAATCAGCGCGAAACTATCAACAGGCGCAGAATACTTTACGGCAAATTTTAGCTAATTTAGATCTCAGTCAACGAGAAAGATATGGGCTAGAATCAGAGATTGCTGAATTGAGTACGATGCTAGCAAAACTCGATCGAGCAGTCTTTCAAGTAGCTGTATTTGGGATGGTAGGACGTGGTAAATCTTCACTATTAAATGCTTTAATCGGTCAAAAAGTATTTGAAACTGGGGCACTGCATGGGGTGACAAGAGAAAGTCAACAGGTAGTTTGGGAAATAGATAATTGGCAAGATGAATTCGATTTAGATAAAGATACTCCGGCGACTTTGCAAGAAGCGATCGAATTTATCGATACGCCGGGAATTGATGAAGTTGCCGGAAAGGAAAGGCAATTACTAGCCGAACAGATTGCCCGACAGGTAGATTTAATTTTATTTATTATTGCTGGAGACATCACCGAACTCGAACTGCAAACACTTTCCCAATTAAGAGCCGCAGGGAAACCGATCTTACTGGTATTTAATAAAGTCGATCTTTATCCCGATCGAGATAAACTAGCCATATACTCCAAAATTCGCGATGAGCGAGTCAAAGAAATCCTCAGCCCGAATGAGCTAATTATGGTAGCAGCGGCTCCAGTTACTCTCCGTGCTAACCCACGAGCAGATGGCACAATGGGAGTCAGTCATCACGTGGGGACTCCCCAGGTAGATGAATTGAAGTGGCGGATTTTGGAAATCCTTCAACGGGAAGGTAAATCCCTCGCTGCGCTCAATGCCATGCTAGCAGCCGATCGCATTCAAAAGCAACTAATCGATCGCAAGATGGATAGTCGGGCGGAAGCCGCAAATGATATTATTTGGCAATCGGTAATGACTAAAGCTATCGCTGTTGCGCTCAATCCGATTACTGCTGCTGATATTATTGCAGGTGCAGCGATCGATATAGGGATGATTTTACGCCTATCCAAATTTTACGGGATTTCGATGACTCGATCGGGTGCAATGGGACTTTTCCAAAGCATTGCTATGGGAATGGGCGGCATTGCAATTGGTGAATCGGCGGCAAAGCTCGGATTGGGTGGAATCAAGACTCTTCTCGCCATTCTTGCCCCAGCTACGGGTGGAATTACCATCGCGCCATATACAGCGATTGCCCTCACGCAAGCGAGTATTGCTGGGGTTTCTACTTATGCCATCGGGCAAGTTACCAAAACATACCTCGCTAATGGTGCTTCCTGGGGCGATGATAGCCCCAAATCAGTCATCGCTCAAATTCTTGCTACTATTGATGAACACTCGATCGTCGATCGGATCAAACAGGAGTTGAGAGTCAGGAGTTAGGCTTTCCCCTTTTCCCTTTCCCCTTTTCCCTAAAAAATGCCTATTTTTGAACAATCAATTCAGATTAAAGCTAGTGCGACTGTGGTGGAGCAATGTATTACTGATTTAGAATTGATGCAGCGGTGGCTAAATCCGCTGTTAAAGTGTGAACCAACGGGAGTTTGGCAAACTAGTGTAGGTAGTACTAGTAGATTCACAATTCAGATTCCCTTACTCAAACCGACCTTAAAAAATACAGTATTAGTCAAAGAACCAGGCTTAATTATTTGGGGATTTGATGGATTTTTTAAAGGTAGAGATCGATGGGAATGCGAACCAAATGAACGAGGAACGCGACTGATCAATCGATTTGAATTTATTATTCCTAATCCTGTCGTAGCTTGGGGATTCGATCGATTTGCAGCTAGTTTGACAAAATCAGATATGGAAGCTCAATTGCGACGTTTGAAGCGAGTCGCTGAAGAGTTACATCAAAGTTTTGAGTAGTTAGTAAAACGAGATTCACGCGAAGCAAGATTTACTTATTACCCGATCGATTGTAAGAAGTTAAGTGATGAAGCATCGATTTTGCCAAAGTGGATAGCTCCAGCTATGTTCCAATTTTCCAAGGCTTTGACCAACCATTTCACACCACTACATCTCGATGCTTCATAATGATTAAAAATTATCGACAATCGACTCTCTAATAATGGCTTAGCTTTTTGACAGATTAAAACTATTTTGAGGAGTAAACCTGTCGAAAAAACAGCACCTAAATTATTAATCATATCCATAAAAACAAAGTGCTGTGGTTTGTCAGGACTTTCGATCACCAAGTAATTGAGGATATGTGTGCAAGTTCTGAGTAGACTGATTTCATCGAGCCGTTGTCGATCTCGATCTGGTAAAATGCTCTCAATTGTTTTATATAAACGAGCATTAAAACTACGCCGACCATAATCACCGTCTACTCCAGAAATGATATACTCATATAAATCATTTTTAAAGGTTTTAACGGTAGGTTGAAGTTGGAGCCGCGAAGCAAAACCACGAGATAGATCTTGATAAGTGGCATCACCTTCAGCTTTGCCAGCAAACTGACCGAAAGCCATGCCTAATTCCTTGGTAGATAGCAAAGTTGGATTCTCAACGGTCGGTAAATTATCGGCAGCATCTCGACCAAATTGAGCTTTAATTCGCGATCGACGGACTTGATAGGTGAGATAATGGGATAAGCTTGATTCTTGTTTTTGACGTAAATCTTGTTGAACACGCTTAATTGTTTCCACATTTTCAAATGTGCGTTCTTCAGAAACAAGCGCATGTTCGTACAAGTACGGATAGCGAGTAATCAACCGACCTAATGGTCGATCGTCAATCTCCGTTTTTGCAGAGGTAGTAGCAGTCAGAACAACATTCAATCGTTTGAGCTTGATATAGTCTTCGCTGTTGAGATAAAGCTGGAGCAGTTGGCGCAAACGCCGGACTATCTTAGCATAAGTCATCCTTACATCTTTAGGACGATCTAAAATCTCAATTAATTGAGCGATCGGATCTTTCCCCCAGGTTTGCATCTGCCAATAATTGACGAGAATATAACAGCAACGGTTGATAATTAGGGGAAAACATTGGTCGGCAGTTTTATCTAGTACCAATGATTCGAGCGTTGACCAAATTCGATTATCGATATAACCAAGCCCATCAATAAACAGACTCCTAAACCTCTCTAGGACTCTTACTGGTTGTTCTGCTTTGACAACGTACAAAAAATGTTCGTAAATTATTTGTTCGGCACCTGTGCCAATTTTTTTCCCAACTGCAAACATATTTATGTCTCCATTTCGCTCTCTAAATAGTAGCTACCGCAGATTAATCGCGATCCTAAAGGGAGAGAGAATCAATCATGGTTAGTGGCATGGATCTCAAGTAGGATAAATGTGGTGAATTAGTGAAAGTCTACTCTTGGATCGTAACTAGCGATCGAGTTAGTAACTGTGAGTAAAATCACCATATAAAAAATTCATATCTTACCCAACTTCTTCACTAATTCTGTCATATTCATAAAAATTCCGCTGAATGTGGGTACCGATCGATGATAATTTAACCTGATGAAGAGGTAAAAGTGCGTGCAATGGCTGAAGTGCAATTAAACACCGTTCAACTGGGGCATAGTGGTTATCCCCTGATTATGCTCCACGGTTGGGGGCAAAATCTCCAATCGCTGCAACCGATGGGCGAACTCCTAGCAAATCGGGCAAAAGTTCATGTCATCGATCTCCCTGGCTTCGGTAAATCCCCAGCTCCGCCAGAAGATTGGGACACAACTCAGTATGCCCAGAGAATTTGCCAATATTTAGACGAGCAAGGAATCGAGCAAGCAGATATGCTAGGACATTCCTTTGGCGGCAGGGTTTCCATCCGCCTCGCGCACCAATATCCTCAGCGAGTCCGTTCGATTACTTTAATCAATTCTGGTGGCTTGCAGCGTCAGCGCAGTTTGAATCAATCTCTCCGCAGTCAGTGGGTGCGAACGATGCGAAATGCGTTTAAAATTTCGCCGCTCTATCGCGATGAGCTACTCACCTGGCACAGTCAGCAATATGGTTCTCGTGACTATCTTAATGCTGGCGCGCTCAGGGGAACGCTCGTCAAAACCGTTAGTGAAGATGTGACGGAAGTTGTCAAACAGATTCCCGCACCAGTTTTGCTGCTCTGGGGTGAAGCTGATACGGAAACTCCGGTGGAAATGGGGCACCGTTATCATCGTCTGTTTCCTAACTCCCAATTAATTACTGTTCCTAATCGCGATCATTTTATGTTTCAAGGGGAGGGTGCTCATTTGTGCGCTTTTTATGTGGATAAGTTTCTTGATGGGTTGCCGAGTTTGGTGGCTAGATAGATTTTTATAAAGTGCTTTTGTTAGGTTGTTGGTGGGTAGAACCCGGATCTGGGGGGCGGCTTCCCCCCAGACCCCCCCGCTGGTGGACGCACGCTTCCCCCAGACCCCCTCCGAAGGGTCGAATAGTGGGGATCGATTTTGGTATCTTGTAGTTGTCCCAGGATAGATTAATCGGGGGTTACTGGACTAAATATTTCATAGATATTGTATAGGGTGGGCACTGCCGACCGTTAATTCATAATTCATAATTTTTAAAGATGCTCACACTCATCTGTTTGATGGTTATCTCTGCGGCTGTTATTCTGTTTTTCACTCGTCGAGGATTGCGCTATTTGCGCTATTTTCAGCAGGAGGAATATAACGGAGGGCGGTTTAAAGATTGGTTCCTCGAAAAAAGTACTTTTGATAAAAAAGGTAGTGCTGTCGCACTGATAGCCGCTGGATTGAGTAAGTTTGCGACTGGGGGTGACATGGTTTTATGCCTAGTCATTTGTCTCTTCGCGGCAGCGGTGTTAGTCTTGGTTGGTTTGAGTGAAGAAGATCCGCGTAAAGTGGGGAAAATCAAACTAAATATGACCGATCGGGCAACAGCAATCTATAATCTAGCTCTGGGTTTGTATGCGATCGCGGTTATTCTGGTTATTGCTGGTACTTATGCTGTGGGTGGGGGGGATCGTATTTACTGGTATTGGCTCATCGCCGTCGGTTTAATCCAATCTTCACCCCTGTGGATTGTCGTCGCCAATGCGATTTTATGGCCGAACGAATTTAAAAAACAGCAAGCATTTCGCCAAGAGGCTAAGGACATCCTGGCTGAGTATCAGCCCTACACGATCGGGATTACTGGTAGTTATGGTAAAACTAGTACTAAGGCGATCTTAGGCGGGATTTTAGAAGCGATCGAACCCACATTTTGGACTCCGGGGAGTATCAACACCGAGATGGGAATTACTCGCCAAATTCGAGAAAATCTCAAACCCCAACAGGAGATTGCCATCATTGAGATGGGAGCTTATCAAATTGGATCGATCGCTAAATTATGCCGTTTTACGCCACCTAATGCCGGATTAGTTACTGCTGTAGGCGTGATGCACCTCGAACGTTTTGGCGGTGCGGAGAATATCTATCAAGCTAAATGCGAACTTGCCCAAGCAGTTCCCCAGAATGGCATTCTAGTCTGCAATGGGGATAATCCTGGTGCGCGTAAGATGGCTACGGAGTATAAGAAAGATACTACTATTCTCTACGGTTTAGAGCCAGAAGCCGGACACCTCGACTGCTGGATGTCGGATATTGATGCCAATATCGACGGGACTAACTTTGTGATTCACTGGAAAGATAAAGAATACCCTGGATTTACTAAATTGCTGGGTGTCCCGATGCTTTCCAATCTCGTCGGAGCATTTACAATGGCTTGTGCTCTCGGCAAAGATCCTGATTACGTCATCGCGGCTATCTACAACGTCGAACCCGCAAATAATCGGCTCAATCTGCGGAAAAATGGCGATGGCTTCATCCTCGATGACTCTTATAACTCTAACCCGATTGGGTTTGCCTCGGCTTTAGAAGTCCTCGAAGCCCTCGACGGCGGACGCAAGATCCTCATGACTCCAGGCATGGTGGAACTCGGTGACATTCAAGCTGCGGAAAACCGTCAGGTTGCCCTCAAAGCTGCGGCAATTTGCGATTTGGCAATTGTCGTTGGCGAGACAAATAAGGAGGCTTTAAAAGCCGGATTAAAGGAGGGTGGTTTGACAGACGATAAATTAATGGAATTCCCCAACCGCGATGCGGCTCTTGCCTATCTCACCAGTCCCGAACATCGCCAGTCGAAAGATTTGATTTTGATTGAAAATGATTTGCCAGATCTTTATGAGGATATTCCTGGCTTTTAAGTAGCAAATCCAGCGAGTTGGCGAAATTTTTGGCATAGTTGTTTACATATACTTAAAACTTTCGCCAAAGTCGCTAATGCTCAAAGAATTGAAGTCTTTTCGACAGAATCCCCTTCGCTGGTTGAAGCGTCGCTATCTCCGCTGGGTGGCATTAAGTTATTGGAGCTATCGCTGGATCTCCAGTCATGGCGAGGAACGGCAGTTTGCCCAGGTGCAAATTTGGCGAGTGGCGGCGGGATTCGATCTGGCAGCCTGGTTACTCGCGATCGAAGATTCTGTCAAACCAGAATACTGGGGCATGATGTAGCTGAAAAAAGAGCTGCAATTAAGGCAATTTTGGATAAACTCATGATGCTGCCAGATAATTGTAGAATGTTGGTCGGTACGTTAGCGTGTGCCTCTCCTGCGGAGAACCTTCCCAAACGCGCTGAATGTGTCAAAGATCATCGAGGGCAGTATGACGACAATGAAGAAGAAAAACCTGGCAGTCTTATTCGGCGGTAGATCCGTCGAACACGAAATCTCCGTCATCACCGCGCTCCAACTGATTAACGTCATCGACGTAACCCAATACAATATTATCCCCGTCTACATCGCCCAAACCGGACGCTGGTATGTCGGAGACAATCTCCTCGACAAAAATTTCTACCGTCGTCTCCCCAATTCCGTCAAATCGGCGCAGGAAGTTGCCCTATTACCTGTAGCTGGTAGTAAAGGACTCACCTATCTTAACTCTCGCCGCACCGACATTCTGCCAGTTGATATTTACTTCCTCGCCTTCCACGGTACTTTTGGTGAAGATGGGTGTATTCAAGGAATGCTGGAAATGGCTGATGCGACATATACAGGGTGTGGGGTTCTGTCTGCTGCCTTGGGCATGAATAAGTATCAGTGTAAAATCATGCTCAAAGCTGCGGGGATTCCGGTATTACCTGCGGTAATGATCGACAGGCGTGATGCTCAAAAAAGCCTCTCCGCCGTGCGCGAACAGATTTTTGCAACGCCTGGTTTGGAACAACTCCCTCTCTTCGTTAAACCCTGCAATCTCGGTTCGAGTATCGGGATTGGGGTAGCCAAAGACGAGCGGACGTTAAATGCTTGCTTGGTGAATACTTTTCGGTATGATAGTCACGCGATCGTCGAACCATGTGTAAAGGAGATTTTGGAAATTAATGTCTCTGTGCTAGAAGATGATGACGAAATTACTGCTTCCGTAATTGAAATGCCTGTCTCGCTCAGTGGTATCCTCACCTTTGAAGAGAAGTATCTCCGCGATGATGGGGGGAAAAAGACTGGTGGTAACGAATCACAAGGAATGGCTAGTTTATCCCGGATCATCGACCCTCAAGACCTCACTCCCGAACTCAAGCAAGCTGCCCTGGACTATGCCAAGAAAGCTTTTAAAGTCTTAGGTTGTTCGGGTGTATCGCGGATTGACTTTATTATTGATGCCAGTTGCGATCGGCTTTATTTCAATGAGATTAATACTCTCCCTGGTTCGCTCTCTTTTTATCTGTGGGTTAAATCTAATCCACCACTGGTATACACAGAATTACTAAATCGGATTATTCGTCAAGCGGAAAAACGCCAAATCACCAAACTTGCCCTGAAACGCCAAGAAGGAATGCGCGCCCTATTCAAATAACGTCCGATCCCCCAATTCACAAAAACACCAGCGGATAAATTTATCTGCTGGTAAGTTAGCTGTGTTGGGAGGAGAAAACTCGTTCCTTAGACTAAGACAAAAACCTGTGCATAGATAGTGACTCATCACTTGCCTAGCTGTTAATGCTGTTTTTAAAGCTTTTCGTTGTTCTCTTATTAAGAATTGTAACAAACATCTTGTAAAAAAGCAAATATTATCCACAGATCTCGATCTGTGGATAAATCCGGTCGGCTAAATTGAGTAAAACCGTTGGTGTGAAGGAATCTGTGGCTGAACTTGGGGACGGCGAAATTTGAAATGCTGCCGATCGAAGGAAAAAGTAGAGGAGTCAAGTGTAAAATTTTGGCACTGTAATGACCCCTGCACTCCAAACTAAACCACCCTGTATACTTCTCAGAGACTAGTTTAATATAGACTCCTTTCAAGTACACATGAGAATAGCTTAACTTGTTTCCACTTGAGCCTAAAGGCAAAAAGTAAGAGAAAAGTCAGTTTTCAGAGTATGTAATTGCTATGTGTCTGATACCAACAGGTATGTGCTTGGACACTTGGAGGTGAATCGAGATCGACCTAAGATGGCACCGTATAGGCAATTAACTGTCCGACGCGCTGGCGGAGAGTTTCAAGATTGGTGCGTTGGGCGGCGGAGATAAACACAGCATTGGGGAATTCTTCCTCCGCTTGAGCGAGTCTCTCCTCATCTACTTGATCGATCTTATTAAACACGATCAACGATGGGCCAGGGGCAATGGGCATCTCGGCCAAAATTCCCATCACCGATCGAATATGACTATGCCATGCTGGATGGGATAGATCGATCAGGTGAATCAACGCATCTGCTTCAGTAACTTCCTCCAAGGTGGCGCGGAAAGCATCCATCAATGGTGGCGGTAGCTCGTGGATGAAGCCAACTGTATCGGTCAGCAATATTTGTCGGAGTTCGCCAGTATTACTCGTCGGGACGTTAAAGCGACGGGTAGTGGGATCGAGGGTGGCAAATAGTTGGTCGGCGATGTAGACTTCCGAGTTGGTGAGGGTATTGAGGAGCGTAGATTTCCCCGCATTAGTGTAGCCGACGACAGCCACAGATGGAACATCATGGTGTTGCCGTTGTTGGCGCAGCCGGGAACGGTGCGCTTGGAGCTGATTCACGTCTTGTTGGAGCCGAGAAATCCGCTTTTGAATGGTTCGACGTTCGGTTTCAAGTTTTGTTTCCCCAGGGCCTCTGGTGCCAATTCCCCCACCCTGACGGGACATCGCACGACCGCGCCCGGTGAGTCGGGGGAGCATGTATTCAAGTTGGGCGAGTTCGACTTGCAATTTACCCGCGCCAGATTGAGCGCGTTGGGCGAAGATATCTAAGATTACCTCAGTTCGATCGACTACGCGAATCCCAATTTGGGTTTCTAGGTTGCGCGATTGGCTCGGCGATAGATTACAGTCAAATACAATCAAATTTGCCCCCACTTTCTGCGCGGCGAGGGCGATTTCTTGAATTTTCCCTTCCCCGACGACCGTTTGGGGATGGGGACGAGAACGTTTTTGCTGGATAGTTTGGAGGACTTCACCCCCAGCCGTTTCGACCAATCTAACTAGTTCTTCTAGTCCATCGGTAAATCGCTGAGTCGTGACAAAATCAGTTTTCACCCCAACCAATAACACTCGATCGACTTCATCTGCAACATTTTGATTAGCGACATCCCGTTCATACTCCCGCTCGATGCCATCGACCAATTCGAGGAAATCTTGGTCGCTAATTGTATCGAGACTCAAGGGTGGTGAAATCGTCCAATTGATTTCTGGATGGGGGACTAAATGGGCGAGATAGGTATCCTGAATGTACCCAGTGACACCGCCACCGCGTTTTTGAAAGCCGCTACCCGTAATGTTCAAAATTACTAGTGCATCTAACCGTTGCAGAGCCATCGCGGTCAAGGAAGCCTCGCCAGGGATATCCGGCTTGAGTTGCGTGGAGATACACCGAATTCCGCTCAGCCGTTCCGCACCATAGCGGGGCAGTTCGAGGGGGGGGATTTGGGTTTGTCTGGGGGTTCCAACTCCTAAGCGGATAATTTGACCGCGCCGATTGATATATGCACTGATCGGATCGCCAATTTCGGCACTAATTGCGGCTAATTGCTGGGCGAATTCTGGCGTGGTTAGGCGATCGCCTGGTAATCTTTGACTGTACAGGCGGCGCAGTTTTTTGAGTTGATTGGATTTTAATCCTTGTAAGTTGCCGTAAATAATCTCGATATGCTCTGCTCCAATACTTTATCTCTATTGTAGTAGAGGCACACTGATTACAGCTAGCATCGATAAGTGAACGATAAACTTGATTTTTTGCCATGCTCAGACAGTACCAAAATTATTCGATCCGTCAATGGCAACCTGAGGATCGAATTGCAGCGGCGGCAGTAATTAGCAGTGTCCTTGCCGAATATGGATTGGGTTGGGAGGCTGATGGAGCCGATCGAGATGTACTAGAAGTAGAAACATTTTACCTCGTTCGCGGAGGTGAATTTTGGGTCGTAGAATATCAAGGGCAAATAGTTGGGACTGCTGCCTATTACCCGATCGAACGAGGCGATAGGGCTGTCGAAATTCGGAAAATGTACTTATTACCGATCGCCAGAGGTAAGGGCTTAGGACAGCATCTATTAGGGGAATTAGAGCGGGTAATTGCAGCACTAGATTACAGAGAAATCTGGATCGAGACTGCGAGTGTTCTCGCCGAAGCAGTGCAACTGTATGAGAAAAATGGATATCAGCCGGCTACCGGAGTAGAAACCCCCAGATGCGATCGAGTCTATGTCAAGTTGCTCCCAGCTCGCGATTAGACAATTTGCCAGATCGATCGAGTTAATTTGGTTCGGCGATCGACCCTCCCAACAGACCCAGCTAGCGCGTTATAATTCTTTACGGAAGCACAATTAATCGTTCCCATCTATGACGAACCCCGTACTGAATAGTTTTTTTGTCGGTCGTGCTCTAGCTCAATCCCTAAATGACAAGCTAGGTGAGACTGTAACTTATACCTTGAGCGAGTTAGGGAAGGTAAATGCCGAACAAGGCGAACGACTGCGCCAGTTTACGCAAGAAGTAATCGATCGCGCCGCCCGTGAAACTAGTAATGCTGGTGGGAACACTACTACAGTCGATCCCCAGGGGCAACCCGTCGATGTTCAAGAAACAATTGACGAACTTAGAGCCGAGATTGCTAGACTCCGAGCCGAAATTCAACGGTATCGAGTTAGTGAATAGTGGATAGTGCATAGAACACAAGTTTCAATCGAAATTCCTCCAGAATTCACAACGATTAGCAGATGGGTATAAATTCCCCTTTCCCCTGTCTTGATTCGCTAAACCTGGAGGAAACCTCCAGAGCGCGAATCGCTTTCCCCTTTTCTCTCTCCCTCTCCCCCCTTTCCCCATAATTTTAAGTGGCTGCTACTTCCGATCGATTGTCTTTACCACATGCAACTACTGTGCCAGAGTTGTCCGTAATTTCCATGCCTCAAATTGCGATCGATCTTCAATCTGTTGGTAACAACCGCACCTATCGATGGAATCGAACAAATTACTCTAAGCGGCGACGGACGATCGATATTTGGTCATTCTTCTTCACCTTTTTAAATGGCTCCTGGATCGATGGCAAGAAGTGGAGCTACATCGGTGGCTACACTGAGGCAAAACAGGCGGCTAGAAAGCGGAAACAAGCAATTTGGATTCGGGATACATTTTTGGAATTAGGGCCGACTTTTATCAAGTTAGGGCAGCTATTTTCTACCCGTGCTGATTTATTTCCAGTGGAATATGTCGAAGAACTCTCCAAATTACAGGATCGAGTCCCGGCATTTAGTTACACTCAAGTAGAACAAATTGTCGAACGAGATTTAGGGAAACCGATTCCCGAATTATTTGCTAGTTTTGAGCCGATTCCCTTGGCTGCGGCAAGTTTGGGGCAGGTTCACCTGGCAAAATTGCATACAGGAGAGGATGTTGTTGTTAAAGTACAGCGTCCGGGGCTGCAAAAATTATTTACGATCGATCTAGAGATCTTGCGGGGGATTGCCAAATACTTCCAAAACCACCCTAAATGGGGTCAAGGCGGACGGGATTGGCTGGGCATCTACGATGAGTGCTGTCGCATTCTCTGGGAAGAAACCGACTATATCAGTGAAGGGCAAAATGCCGACACCTTCCGGCGCAACTTTCGATCGCAAGATTGGGTTAAAGTACCTCGCGTTTACTGGCGTTATTCTTCGACCCGCACATTGACCTTAGAGTACCTACCAGGGATTAAAATCAGTCACTATGAAGGACTAGAAGCTGCTGGACTCGACAGGCAGGAGATCGCCCGTCAAAGTGCCACAGCCTATCTGCAACAGTTGCTCACCGATGGCTTCTTTCATGCCGATCCCCATCCCGGAAATGTCGCGATCGATCCCAAAACTGGAGCCTTAATTTTCTATGATTTTGGGATGATGGGCCGAATTGCCCCTGGTATCAAAAATAAATTAATGGATACGCTCCTAGCCGTAGCCGGACGGAATGCCGATCGCGTCGTGCGTGGTTTAGTCGATTTAGGCGCAATTTCCGCCGATGCTGATACCGATCCAATTCGTCGATCGATCCAGTATCTCTTAGACAACTTCCTCGACCAACCTTTCGAGACGCAGTCGATCTCCCAGATTACCGACGATCTCTATGATATCGCCTACGGTCAACCCTTCCGGTTTCCCGCCACCTTTACCTTTGTGATGCGGGCATTCTCTACGATCGAAGGTGTGGGTAAAGGATTAGACCCCGATTTTAACTTTATGGCAGCAGCACAGCCGTTCGCCTTCCAAATTATGAATAGTAATAGTAACGGCACGCCCGATGCCAATACCTTCCTCGCCGAAATCGGCAGACAAGCCGCTCAAGTCGGCACTTCCGCGCTAGGATTACCCCGCCGGATTGAAGACACGATCGATAAATTAGAACGGGGCGATCTCCGCGTGCGAGTGCGTTCTAGCGAAACCGATCGGTATTTGCGCCGGCTCGGTGCAATGCAGCAGAACACAAATTACGCGATCCTCGTTGCTACTTTCACATTGTCTGCTACGATGCTATTTGTCAATCAATATGCGATCGCGGCTGGCGTAGTCGGTACTGTAGCCTTAATCACATTGGTAATTTGGTTTCGCCAAATGCGGAAATTAGATCGTCAAGATCGACTACCGTAGATGACGATTTACCACTCCCAAGTTGGGTATGATGTGATCGTGGCCAAGAGTAGAATATTGAGCTATTTGTCAATTTTAAAGTTATCGATCGTTAATCGGCACAGGCGTTAGATTTATGAAATCTCTGTTCACAGGTCTTTCTGATAAAGGTATGGTACGGAGTGCCAACCAAGATGCGTACCATATCGATCCTGACGGACGATTTTTTATTGTCGCCGATGGGATGGGCGGTCATGCTGGCGGTGAAGAAGCCAGTCGCATCGCAATTGAGACCGCACACACCTATCTCACTCAAAATTGGGACAGCGAACCCGATACCAAAAACTTGCTGGCACAATGTCTGATCGCTGCAAATGATGCGATTGTTGCCGATCAAGAAAAGAACTCCCAACGAGCAGACATGGGCACCACGGTGGTGGCAATCGTCTTCCGTGAGGATGCTGTTTGGTCGGCTCACGTTGGTGATTCGCGCCTATATCGCCTCAGAGGTGGCAAATTAGACCTGATTACTGAAGATGATACTTGGGTCGCTAGAGCGATGAAATTGGGTCAACTGAGTGCCGATGAAGCCAAAGTTCATCCCCTCCGCCATGTCCTCTCGCATTGTTTGGGTCGTCGCGATTTGCGCCAAATTAATATCCAGACTCAAGATGTTCAACCTGGCGATCGCATTCTTCTCTGTAGTGACGGTCTGACCGAAGAAGTACCCCACGCGGAAATTGCCATCCATCTCCAAGCAGAAACTAACGAACTCGCAGCTCAAGCTTTAGTAGATGTGGCAAAACAACATGGTGGCAGTGACAACATCACGGTAATTATTGCCACGATCCAATAGATTTGGCTATGTACGGGTTTGTAGGGGTGGGTTTAGAAATATGAAAAATCACTTAGTTTGGGGCAAAACCCTCCCTTCTTACCAATTACCGATCGATAATTATGAAATGGCTGAAGCGAAATTTCGCTAGTTTTATCATCGTCGCATTACTAGTCATTGGGACGAAGTACATGCAAGAATTCCAAGATTGGAGTAAACTGCTGCGGTATCAACCACCCGCACAAATTGCCAGACTGGCAACAAATACCACGATGACAGATGCCGCACGGCGGTTATTCTATGTCAATCAACCCCAGATTGAAACGCGCAAATCTGCCCTCAATCTCTGCAAGAGTTCCGAACATACGGTGATTTTGGGTTGCTATGTCGTCGGTACAGGGATTTTTATTCAATCTGTCCCCGATCCTAGACTCGATGGGGTAATGGAAGTGACCGCCGCACATGAAATGCTGCATGTTGCCTATCAACGGATGTCCCTAGTCGAAAGAAATCAGATCGATCGTCAGTTACAATTAGCATTACAACAGATTAAGAATCCCCGCATTGCCAATCTAGTCGAGACATATAAAGAACAAGATTCATCCTCAGTTAATAATGAACTCCACTCGATTTTGGGCACCGAAGTGCGAAATCTGAGTCCCGCATTAGAAACGCACTACCAGCAATATTTTACCGATCGATTAAAGATTGTGGCTCTATCCGAGCGATATGAAGGCGTATTTACTGCCCTGCGAGATCGCGCTCAAACCCTCAGCCAGCAATTAGCCGCGCGGAAGTCAACGATGACACAGTTGTCCCAACAAGTAGAACAAGCAGCAGCCACGATCGAATCCGAACGCTCTTATCTCCAAAGTTCGATCGTTGCCAATCCTCAATCAGACTATTCTAGTCGAGTTGCCAGCTTTAACGATCGAGTGCGAAATTACAACCAAATAGTTGCCGAACTCAGACAACAAACCGATACCTACAATCAACTCGTCAACGAGCATAATTCCCTCGCCCTCGAAGAAAAATCCCTAGTTGAATCGCTGCAAAATAAACCATCGCTGGGAAATTAGGGGTTAGTTCAGGGCTATTTCAGCCCAAAGAGCCACGATTAGTCGTGCTATTGGGTGAAGCCTCTTCAGCCGATATTGAGGCAATTTTAGCCGTTCGCGTAGCGTCCGCTTTGCGGAATCGAGAAGTAGTAAATTGTGAACCAGAATTAACTCCTGACATTATCTATTCTGCGAAGGCAGAGGCTTTGTCAACGCCAACGACTGCGAACAAAACTTTAAGCCTAGTTTTAATTTATCTGATAAGTATTCCCCCGATAAGTTAGTTTGCAACTGATTAGTTTAACAGCAACGATAGTTGGATCGAACAGATAAGCAACGCCTCGATATATCAACTTATAGACTAACTTATTTGTGTTCCGAACTGGGAAAAGAGATTTTACTTTTAGATGGTTATAATTGTAAGCACTGCCGCGATAGGTGTAATTCATAAATTTTGACTTGTTTAATATTGTTTTTGTCGATTCAAAGCTCAACGATCGCTAGCGAATTATTGGCGGATGTTTACCTTTTGTAAACCTGTATACAATTTGAGGCGATTTAATCCAAGCTTACATTGTTAATACTTGTAGGGTCAATTCGTCATTTGCCCTATCCGACAATGAAGTTTTTGTTACAATTGATTGTAAACGACTAAAAAATCTGGGTTAACTTAGATACATCCGATCTCAGCAGTATTGTGTGTTCGATCGAATCTACTCCAGCTTATGTCAGAACTAACCAGCCAAGATTTCCAACTGGTATCTCAGTGCATCGCACAACTCAATTTGCCATGCCTACTCGCAGATTTTCCCAATCGCGCTCTTAACCTACTCAAAGATCTGGTGGGAGTGGAACGAGGGCTTTGTCAATCATTTAATGAAGAATATTCGACGTTATTAGCAACAGATTTAATGTCAAAAGACCTTGAAATCCCCGAAAAGATTCCCATCCAATACTTATTAAAATTGTATTTTGCTCTTGGTCGAACTAAACAGAATTTTACCGAACGCGATCGAGAAATCCTCAACTTATTTCGTCCGCATCTGCTGATAGCCTACCACAATGTTCTTTATTACACTCAGCTTCAACAGCAACTCGGTCAACTTACTCAAGTAGCTGAGCAATTCGGCACAATTTTATTATCTGTAGATGGATATATTCAGCAGATTAGTAATCGCGCTGCGGAGATTTTGCAATTGTATTTTACAGGCGAGCCGATATCTGGGCGACAGTTGCCAGACATTTTAACTAGTTGGGTGAAACAGCAAATTAGAGAATTTAATGCCGCACAACCATCACAACCATTAAACTCTCTAAAAATCAAAGCATCTGGGAAGATTCTATCCATAAGATTGCTGAAAGGTTCGATCCAAGGGCAGTGGATCTTGACGTTTGATGAAAGTGAAAATTCCCAATTGTCGATCGATTTCTGCTGTGCGATCGGACTAACTAAACGCGAATCAGAAGTGATGTTTTGGGTTGTTCAAGGCTTGAGCAATATTGAAGTTGCAACTCGATTAAATTGCAGCGGTACAACTGTTAAAAAGCATTTAGAGAATATTTATTCAAAATTAAATGTCCAATCTCGATCGATGGCTGTAGCGATCGCTTTGAACAAATATTTCCAACACAATCTATAATTTACTAGAAATCTATTTTGCTATGCTTATTATTAATTCAGTGAGTGATTTAGATGTCTAATAATTTAGTGGCAATCGCCCAACAATTTGCCAATCCAGCTAGGGTGACAGACGTTCGCGCCCTTGGGAGTGGGAATATCAATGATACGTTCCTCGTAACAGTGACGGGTGGGGATGAGCCTCACTTTGTGTTGCAACGGATTAATACCCACGTTTTTCGCCAACCTGCATTGGTGATGCAGAATATGCGGACATTCACCGAACATGTTTGTACCAAATTAGCAGCCGAAGGGTTAAATCCAGCTCGACGGTGGGCGGTGCCGCAAGTATTATTGACTTCAGATGCTCAAGATCATTGGGTAGAGCCTGATGACACTTACTGGCGGGCGATTAGCTTCATCGATGGCTCAGAATCGATCGATATCATTCAGGATATCGATCATGGGCGCGAAGTTGGCTATGCGCTGGGTAAATTCCACGCACTGATTAGCGATCTCGATCCAGCCCAATTAGCCGATACCCTCGAAGGGTTTCATATTACGCCCCAATACCTCGATCGATATCATCAGGTATTAGCGACATATACAGGCACAGTAGATTCACAAGTAGAGTATTGTCTCCAGTTCATCCAAAATCGGCAGGAATGGGCACGAGTTTTGGAAAATGCTAAAGACAATGGCAAACTACCTTTACGACCGATTCACGGCGATCCGAAGGTAAACAACGTGATGATTTGCACGACTACCCAACAGGCGATCGGCGTGATCGATCTCGATACAGTCAAACCAGGACTGGTACACTATGATATCGGAGACTGCTTGCGATCGGGTTGCAATCCCCTCGGTGAAGAGACGAAGGAGTGGGAGCAGGTGTATTTTGATGTCCAAATGTGTCGAGCCATCTTAGGCGGCTATCTCTCCCAAGCTAGCGGCTTTCTGACAGAGCAGGATTATCACTATCTGTTCGATGGGATTCGGTTGATTTCCTTTGAATTAGGCTTGCGGTTTTTTACCGACTATTTAGCGGGTAATGTCTATTTTAAGGTCAAATATCCTACCCACAATCTCGATCGGGCATTAGTGCAATTTAAACTCACCGAGAGTATCGAAGCTCAGGAAGCAGCCATTCGAGGAATTATTCAAGAGTTGCGTGGATGACTAATTTCCAGCTTTACCCGTTCTCGACTAACGCTCGATTACCCGCGATCGAGATTTCCGGTAAGATCGATCGACATGATGGGTTACTTTCGATCGAATACCAACTAGTCGGCGATCTTACTCAGGTAGAAATTCCCGCTCCCGCAGAATCGCCCATGCGTAAATTTGAGCTATGGGAAGCCACCTGTTTCGAGTTCTTTTTGGGTATTCCTGGCGATCAAAATTATTGGGAATTTAATCTTTCGCCATCTGGCGATTGGAATATTTTTCACCTCGATGATTATCGTCAGGGTTTACGGGATGAAATGGCTTTTACCTCGCTACCATTTAAGACTGAGCAACAACCAAATTTATTTTCCTTATTCTTAGAAGTCGATTTAGCTAAAATTATTTTAGCAGCACAGGATCTGGAAGTTTCGATGACAACTGTGATTAAATCTCTCCCTGGTGAGCTGAGTTATTGGGCATTAACTCATAATGGAACAGAAGCAGATTTCCATCGGCGGGATGGTTTTATCATCAGCATCTAATTTTTATAACGGTGTTGTTATGGGATGGCATATCTCTTTGCTATCCGTTCTGTACAATCCCTTCCTGATGATACAGGACGGATAGCCGTTGTGAAATTCCTGCCAGAGAGTCGATCTACTATAATATAAGTATTACAGTAACAGGAATAATATGTCTCCTAGCGAATTACAACAGGAACTAATTGCCCTAAATCCCACACAAAAAGCTGAAGCAATTCAGTTATTAACTCGTAACCTTAGCAGTGGTTCGCGGGGAATTACCAAAACATTTAATGTAATGGGCGGTGATGCCGTTATTGCTAATACGCGCCTTCCCGTATGGTTATTTGTCAGTCTCCGCCGCCAAGGTGCCAACGATGCAGAACTATTAGATGCTTATCCACAGCTAACTGCTGCCGATTTAGTGAATATATGGGCTTATGCAGATGCTTATCCTGATGAAATTGAAACTGCGTTGAAAGAGCAAGAAGAGGATTGAGCGAGAATGGCATCACTGTATGCAGATGAACAATTTCCTCGCCATGTAGTTAATTTACTTCGGGATCTCGGTCATGATGTTTTGACTGTTCAAGAATCGGAAAATGCTGGATTACCAGATCCAGAAGTTTTAGATTTTGCTATCCTAAACCAACGAGTTGTTTTAACCCAAAATCGCCGCGACTTTAAACGTTTACACAAGCTATATTCAGACCATACTGGTATCATTGTATGTACTGAAGATCATCGTAATCCAGAAGCATTAGCAAATCGGATTGATCGAGCAATTGCACTCGAAGGAATCTTGCAAGGAAAATTAGTTAGTGTAGTTCGTCCTGCTTAATTAATAATAGATCGATCGTTGTTAATTCTCTCTTGATCGTCTAGTCGAGCGCTTAAATAACTTTCATACTGTGGATAAACTGGTAATCTGGGCTGCAATTGCCAACCAGCATGAGCTAATAATTCTTTCAATCCCGACAACCGGAGATGATGATAGTCAGGATTTACCTCATCTTTCGGGACTATTCCCCCTAAATCTCTTGCTCCTGCATTTAGACAGGCTAACAATAACTCAGAATTGGGGATTAAATTTGGTGGGATTTGAATCGTAATATCGGTAGGTAAAATTTTTCTGGCAAGCTGAACTACTGCGGGTAACTTATTAATATTAAATCCTGGCGCGGCTAAAATTTCCTGACTACCTGGACTATATGGTTGAAGAATTACTTCCTGAATATGTCCCCAGCGATGATGAAGATCGGTAATTGCCTGTAAACTAATTTCCCAATCGCCTTCTGATTCACCAATTCCTAATAATAAACCCGTGGTAAACGGGATTTGTAATTCACCCGCCCAGTTGAGTTGTTCGAGCCTAATTGAAGGTAATTTACTCGGTGCGTGGCGATGAACTCCTGCGAGTAAAGCTGGATCTAAAGACTCCAACATCAAACCCATCGAGACATTTACTTTCGCTAATCGCTGCATTTCGCCAAAACTTAATGGTCCGGCATTAGTATGGGGAAAAAAGCCCAGATCTAGAGCTAATTTACAGAGATCGTAAATGCGATCGAGCCAAGCTGCTCGGCGGGAAGATTGGGGATGAACTTCACCACTTAAAATTAAGATCTCCCAGATATCTTGCCCTTGAAGATTGGTCAAAATTTCGGTTGCTCGATCGAGTGTTAACCAGTTATCTTGCAATGGATCTACTCGAAAGTTGCAATAACTACAGCGATTGAAACATTCATAAGTAGGGACAAGAGTATAAGCTGGACTGTAAGTAACGATCTGTGACATTAACTCTTTTGGGCTAATTCATCCCGAATTAACTGCTGATAAATCCTGGGTAATTCGGGTGTCATCGTATTATTTTCGATCCCATAGCCCAAACTCGTCCACGTACTCGATAGTCGCCGTCGTACTTGCTCCAACTCACCATCTTTTAATAACTGGGGAATATTCATCCCCCAAAATTGCTCATCGCTTAACCAAGCATGAACTACTCGATCTTGATATTCTGGTTCAAAACTATATCCCGTTCCCCACCAGAGAAAACCATCGGGACTAGGATGATATTTCCGCGCCATTGCTGCCCAAGTAGTATTAATCATCTGATACCGCCCAGCAGCGGTGGAACAGTTATTTATATTTGGGCCATTGACAATCCTGATACACTTTTCTGGATGACGAGTTAGATCCGCAACATGACTACCACCATACAGGATCGAATAGGGTCGGCGATCGTTTGACTCACTCGCCGAAATCATCCGCATCAACGCCCGAATATAGGGATCTCCACCCTCCATTACCAATGGGGGCATTTTCGCCGTCTTAAAGACAGGATTTACCGCCTGATGACGCGGTTGCCGCAATAGTGATATTGTCGAGAGCAGAACTATAACTCCGATCGCCGCAGCAATTGTTTTAAAACGTTTATCCATTTAGAGAGTAGAGAGTAGGGGATAGGGATTAGGCCGTAGTATTAGATAGAAAATGCCAGCATAGACTATCTTCTACTCTCTATCTAACTACACGCTGGCAAATAGATCTTCCCAACTTTTGGCAGGTGCGGTTGGTGCGCTGACAATTTCGAGAATTTTATTTCTGGCTTGGGGGTTAGTGAGTGACTCGACGCACACCTGAGCCACCTTTTGGCGGGGTATACTGCCTTCAAAGAGGGTATCTGCTGCTGACATTACCACTGGATTAGGATTATCTTCATTTTTTAGTCCACCGGGACGGACAATCGTATAGTTCAGTCCGCTGGTTTTTAAATACTGTTCGGCTTGTTGTTTCCACCACAAAATCAACCAAAACAGATTGAGTGGATGGAAAAATCGCGATACACACAGGGAGGAAACAAACACAAATTGCTCGATCTGCTTTGATTTGGCAGCATTCACCAAATTTTTAGTGCCTTCATAATCTACCTGATATGGGCCAGTCGGATCGAGACTGGGCTTTGCTCCCGTGGCACATAAAACGACAGTGCTGTCGCCAATAGCGGTAGTAATACTGGCGACATCGAGGACATCGCCCTCGATTAGTTCTACTCCGGCGGGTAGAATGTCTCGTGCGGTAGTGATATTTCGCACTAGTGCCCTGACTGGAATCTGACGTTGAACCAATTCCTGGACGATGCGCCGTCCTGTTTCGCCTGTCGCGCCTGCTACAAATGCTTTCATTAAGTTTTCGTTACAATAAGTGTGAAGTTCTATCCGCTTAACACTCATGTTAAGTCTAGAACTAGTCAATTACCATAAATGTACGGGGTTGGCTTAAGCCGAGCCGCTGGCAATACGCAGTTTAAATGTCAGTCGGTAAATATAAAAATTTCCGGTTTTCACGATCTAGACCCTGTAAATAAATATAATGGTGCCGCGCATCACCATTAACACTCACGAAGTCAGAGGAAACCCTGCCTTTTCAAGGCACGGTCTCTCTAACCACACAGTCAAATCAGTAATAGGATCGAAAGGGGATGCCAGCACCAACACTAGAGAAAAATAGCTTAGAACTCAATTCTGTTTTGATGAATTCTGAATTAGAGCAAGAAAATCTGGTTTCACTAGATTCAATTTTGCCTCAACCCTTTTGTTTTAACCATCACTTTACAGATGCGATGCCAATGGGCGCAGATATCAATACCGTGGGCAGATATCTCGATGCTCATCAGGGCTGGTTTACTCGTTGCGCTCACCCGATGCAGGTAGACGCGATCGATCAAAATGGCTATGCTCTAACTATTGGCAAGTTTGGCTCCTTTGGCTATGTGGTCGAGCCGAAGATTGGGTTGGAGTTATTACCCCAGGAGCATGGGGTATATCGGATTAAAACGATTGAGATTGCTGACTACACTCCGCCTGGTTATGAGGTGAGTTTCAATGCCCAGATGCGGCTGGTAGAGACGGTAGACGGGACAATTTTGGGAACAAAGGTAGAATGGGATCTTGATTTGAGTGTCTATATCCAGTTTCCTAAGTTTATCCACAAGCTGCCCAGCCAGGTGATTCAGGGTACTGGCGATAAAGTTTTGAAACAAATTGTCGATCGAGTGTCGCGGCGATTGACTCACAAGGTTCAAGAAGATTTTCATGGGACTTTAGGCTTGAAAGTGCCGAAGTGTTAGATCGATTGACTAGATTGCTCGATGATGACAACTAAAACGATCGATCGAATAGTATTCTTAAAACTATTAACGAAGTCAGAGGAAGCCCTGCCTTTTCAAGGCAGGGTCTCTCTGACACCCGATCTATCTTTATCATTCCTGCCCGATGGTCATCTATTTTGTCTTCTTGACGATATCCGCCGCCACATATGCACTCTTTAGCCTGGGATTAAACCTCCAGTGGGGTGTCACTGGACTGATTAACTTCGGACATGTCGCATTTATGGCGATCGGTGCCTATAGTACCGTTTTACTATCCATGCAGGGCGTACCAATACCGATCGCGGTATTAGTCGGCGGTGGTTTAGCCGCACTCTTAGGACTACTGATCGGGCTTTCGACCCTAAGATTGCGGGAAGATTATCTGGGAATTGTCACGATTGGTGTATCAGAATTAGTCCGTTTAGCCGCTAAAAATGAAGCTTGGCTGACAAAAGGCACCTTCGGCGTACAAGGTTATCCAGTCCCATTTGATTTTAAACCAGAGTATCCCGTCAGACTGTTATTAATTGGCTGGTTGACTGTGCTTTGTGGACTGGCATTATGGCGATTATGGTTGTGGATGCGAGTAGAAATGTCCCGACTAGCAGGAGGCGCAGTCGTCAGTATTTTTGTCTTAACTGTCTATGTCTGCGGCGCACTTTCTTTATATACTTATGACTCCCGTGCTGGTTTAATGGTGCTAACTTTAACCACGCTGGCTATCGTTTATGTCGGTTTAGAACAATTAACTCATTCACCTTGGGGGCGGGTATTAAAAGCAATTAGAGAAGATGAAGAAGTCCCGAAGGCTTTGGGTAAAAATGTCTTCTGGTATAAGCTCCAAGCTTTTATGCTCGGTGGTGCGATCGCCGGAATTGCGGGAGCCTTTTACGCTTGGCAATTTACAGTTTTCCCTGATAACTTTGAGCCATTAGTCACCTTCAATGCTTGGATTATTGTCATGCTAGGTGGTTCGGGTAATAATCTCGGTACGATTATTGGAGCTGTAATTTTCTGGGGTTACTATGAACTGACTCGAACTGAGTTATTCAAAACGATGTTCCGTGCCATCCATCTCGATGATACGCAGCAAGGGGCATTTCGGATTATGATTATTGGGTTGATTTTAATGCTGTTAATGGTATTACGTCCCCAGGGAATTTTAGGGAAGAAGGAAGAACTGACATTGGGGAGGTAACTCTCGATTTACAATTAGAGAAATATAGAACCAATTTGAAATCTTTTGAGAGGAGGGCGGGTTCGTTCAACATCAAATTCAAACCTATTCGTACTTGTCGTAAAAAGCGAAGTGCGGAATGTGAGTATTAACCCCCGATTAATCTATCCTGGGAAAACTACAAGATATCCGACCCGATCCCCACAGATCGACCCTTTGGAGGGGGTTTGGGGGAGGCATCGCCTTCCCCAACGGGGAGGTCTGGGGAGATGTCACCCCCCAGATCCGGGTTCTACCACACCAACAACCTAACGAAATTCCAGTAATTAGATTTGAATTTGGAATTGCTGCATCTATTCCCTTCATTTTGATTAATTATATGTATGTCCCTATGTCCGTTCAACCTCTACTTGCCGCTAAAGGATTGTGTAAAACTTTTGGTGGTGTCAAAGCAGTTCAACAAGCCGGAATTGAAGTAGCGTCAGGAAGTATTACCGGTTTAATCGGCCCAAATGGAGCTGGCAAAACGACATTTTTCAATTTATTATCTAATTTCATTCATGCAGATTCAGGTCAAATCGAATTAAACGCTCAAAAGATTCACAATCTGCAACCGCATCAAATTGCCAGATTGGGCATGGTGCGGACTTTTCAAGTCGCCAAAGCTCTATCCCGAATGTCGGTGCTAGAGAATATGCTATTGGGAGCTAAAGATCAATCGGGTGAGAAATTTTGGCAGGTGTGGACACAGCCCAAACAAACCCAAATTCAGCAACGAGAATTGAAAGAAAAAGCGATGTCAATCCTCTCTTCAGTTGGGTTAATTACCAAAGCTAATGATTATGCGGGTGGACTATCAGGCGGACAGCGAAAACTCTTAGAAATTGGTCGGGCACTGATGGCAGATCCCAAGTTAATTTTATTAGATGAACCTGCTGCGGGGGTTAATCCCCGATTGATTGAGGATATTTGTGGACATATTTTGAATTGGCGCAAAGAGGGCATGACTTTCTTGATTATCGAGCATAATATGGATGTGATTATGACATTATGCGATCGAGTATGGGTATTGGCAGAAGGGACAAATCTCGTCGATGGTACGCCAAATGCTGTCCAAAATGACCAACGGGTAATTGAAGCTTATTTGGGCATTGATTGAGACTGTAAAAATTTATCGATGGGCTTCCTCCTCTCATCAAATTCTCAAAATATTTACTTATTCGTGAAAATTGTTGCTTACATTTATACTGATCCACTAATTGAAGAACCACCATCTGAAGAGATTTGGGGGTGGGAGATCGATCGAGTATATCAGGATTTGGGGAACCGGGGAGAACTCGATCGATTATTGGCAAGTTGTCTCGATGAACGGATTAGTTATCTATTAGTCAGACGATTGGATGAATTGGGAGATTCAGTCCGCGATGTTCGGACTATTTTGGCTAAATTGCAGGAGATGAGCGTCGAGTTAATTACGACCGAAACTCAAGTCGAACCGCAATTAAATCTCTTACAATTAATCGATCGCATCCAGTCGAACCAACTCAGCCGGCGAATGCGTCAAGGACACGCTCGCAATCGGTTAAAGTCTCTACCTCCGCCGGGAAAGGCTCCCTATGGTTATCGACGGGGGAAGGATAAGTATACGATCGATCGATCGGCTGCACCAGTAGTCAAAGATTTTTTTGATCGATTTATTATCTATGGCTCCTTGCGGGGTGCTGTACGATATTTAGAGAAGAAATACAACAAGAAAATCTCTGCTTCTACTGGACTAAAATGGCTCTCTAATCCTGTCTATCGGGGTGATACAGCTTATTTAAATGGTGAGGTAGTTTCAGATACTCACGCGGCAATTTTATCGCGGGATGAGTCAGCACAGATCGATCGATTATTACGCCGCAATCGGCGATTACCACCGCGTACTGCTAGCGCGCCGCGCTCTTTAGCCGGGTTAGTTAGTTGCCAACATTGTGGGCAAAAGCTGACAGTGACCAGTGTATCGGCACCGCGTCGAGTGGAGAAGTATTTATATCTACGGCCGACTCATTGCGATCGACAACCTAAGTGTAAATCGATTCCTTACGATCGAGTTTTAAATACGACTATTACTCAAATTTGTGCAGATTTACCGATCGCGGTAAATCAATCAGGAATGCCAAACATGGATGGATTCAAGGCTCAAGTTATTCAAGAAATTACCGAAAAACAAGCCGCGATCGAACAATTACCAGCATTAATTAAGTCGGGAATCCTCGATCTAGAAACTGTCGAATTGCGTACTTATAAACTGAAAATAGAAATCAGCAACCTTCAGAGTCGATTAGCTGCATTTCCACCTGTAAATCTGCAATCTCTAGCCCAAGCTGTCTCTATTTCCCAGTTTTGGCTAGACTTATCTGAGTCAGAACGTCGCTTTTATTTTCGGGAGTTTATTCGAGCGATCGAAATTAACCCTCAACTGCCAGATTTAGATCTACAGCTACGTTTTATCTTTTAAATCTGCACCTAATCACGCCATTGGTGCTGCCGCTCACACCAGAAAAATCGGATTTTGTGAACAGATCGGAAAACCGTATAATAGATCTGCGTCTCGCTTAGCATAAAATGATAGAGCATAGATCGCTTGCTACATAGCCGCACCCTATACTCCGCATCCCAACCTTCAAAGCATGACATCCGAACCGATCCGTCAACGCGCCGATCTGATTAACACTCAAGTAATTGCCAAGGATACTGGTAAACGCTTGGGAATTGTCAAAGATCTACTAGTAGATATCGATAGTCGGGAAGTAGTTGCGCTGGGCTTGCGTGACGGTCTTCTGGCGGCCCCCGGAGGACTGGTAAAATATATGTACCTCTCCAGTGCCGAAAAGATGGGCGATGTGATCCTCGTCCCAAACGATGATGCGATCGAAGATATCGACCCCGAAGCTTATAATAACCTGATCAACTGTGAAGTGATTACCGAAACTGGTGACATGCTGGGCAAAGTTCGGGGCTTCAAGTTTAGCTGCGATGATGGCAAACTCACTTCAATTATTATCGCCGCGATCGGGTTGCCGTTGATTCCCGATAATGTAATTAGTACTTATGAATTCTCGATCGATGAAGTTGTCAGCAGCGGTCCCAATCGCCTCATCGTATTTGAAGGCTCGGAAGAACGTCTCGAACAACTTTCTGTTGGCTTCCTCGAACGAATTGGACTTGGCAAAGCTCCTTGGGAAGACGAGTACAGTTATCGTCCCCCAGTCATTCGTCCTGAAAATCAATTAGCTGCTGGCACGCCCATCAGTGCCCCCGCGCCCGTAATTCGAGCCGCACCACCCGTCCAGCAAACTGTTTGGGAAGATGACAACTGGCAAGAAGTTCAAGCCGCCCCCCTGCCTCAGCGTCTGCAAGCAGAAGCTCGTTATTATGATCATGAGGATGATGGTGAAAACTGGAACGATGCCAGCCAAGACAAGTCTCGTCCTGCTCAATCTTATCAAGATGTATCCTTCACCCCTGTCACCCCACCGATAAAATCAGTTGAGGAAGAGTCCGTCGAACTAGATAAAGATATCTGGGATGAAGAACCACCACAACAGGCTTATCAACCTCAAAAGCTCAATATCCCCGAAACTCCCGCTAAAATCGACCTTTCTCAGACGGTGAAACAAGTTGAATATCAAGAAGAAGAACAATATTAGGGGGATAGGCTTTAGGGGATAGGCTTTAGGGAATAGGGGAAAGGGGAAAGGGGAAAGGGAAAAGGGGAACGGAAATACAAAGATCTCCTAACTCCTAACTCCTAACTCCTAACTCCTAACTCCCAACTCCCAACTCCCAACTCCCAACTCCCAACTCCCAACTCCCAACCCCCAACTCCCTGTGACTCCAGAAGATATCCAGCCATTTTTGACTAACCGCTTTGGGACAACGCTAAAAATAATTGATGTAGATTCTTATCAGGTAGAAACACCAGATTATCGTCTATTAATTATTCTGTCGGCGCAGCAATCTTGGCTGAGAATGTTGGTGCCAATTGCCCCCGCAGCCGAGGCGATGACCTTTGTTGAGGAATTCTTATCTGCTAACTTTGATGCAACCTTAGAGACTCGTTATGCCCTGCATCAGGGAATTTTGTGGGGAGTCTGGCAACATAGCGTATCGGGACTAACTCTTGAAGATTTTAGTACAGCGATCGAACATGCGATCGAACTCAAGCAAGTTGGCATCGATAGAGCTTTTCGAGATTTTGCGACTAAACAGGTGCGAGAAATCGTGCGGATTGCTAAACAACGGGGCGATACACTCGAACAAACAATGCAAACCCTCGATAGGTTTTACGCTGAGGGTGTCATGGGCGATCTCGGTGCAACTGAAGATATTCGCAAGGAAATGATGACAGCTTGGCAATCTCAATTAGAACGACTGTGGCACGAAGAAGATAGCACACCATAATAGATCTCCTGCAAAAGTCCGATTGAGAGCTGTAGAATAGATCTAAATTGAGCCGATCAATCGTGCTGACTTTTCACGCTAAATCCCTCTAGCAAGCTGCCAGCCTTGACAAAGGTCATGTAATTTGAGCCAACCTCGCCAGAGAACTTGTCTCCATGTCAATTAATTTGGCACTGTACAGGGAGAGGGGTGAAAGACAGCTAGGCAGGCAATCTCCTAACACGGCGCGATCCTCGCTTTCCACTACTGTCCCAACGGGGAGAAGGTTGAAAGCATAGGCAGGTACTCAACCCGATCGGCAAGTAGTGGTTTCAATTACTGTTCCACTAGCAGAAAATAGATGGATTGAAAGGCGCACTACTTTGGAGTTCTCATTGGCAAATCATTACTTAAGAGTATAAACTCTAGAGTGATGCTTGTATGACATTTTGTCGCTGCCACTTTGCTACACAAAAGAAATCGCGACACCTAACTTGGTATCGCGACAACAATTTGTTAACGGTGACAATTATTTCGTTAATGTACAGTACACCAATCGGAACGAGAGGATTTGAACCTCCGACCCCTACTACCCCAAAGTAGTGACAGCTCTGATTGAAAGCCTTGCAGCAAAAGGCTTTTAAGCGTTATTCAAAATAAACAGTGGGTGAAACAGTGGG
>JANPJH010000226.1:0-29427 GCA_031425415.1 Chamaesiphon sp. VAR_61_metabat_425
TTCAGTCGCAGGCAAGAAATAGGTAGCAACTTGGGTTAATTAATAGACCGATCGCCGAAAACCGACTTTTTGTAAAAAGTCGGTTTTCTTTTAGCTACTTACGATTCCGTGCGGGAAGTCGATCGCCTTGTTCTAGCCTGACTTGTAGGCGATTTAATCCCCACCAACCGATCGACCCACCTGTCACTATGCCGATCGAGATTAAACCTAACTCTAGAGCATTTTCACCGCCAACTAGGGCAAAAATCATGGTGCCGATCCAGGCAAATAGAGAAATAATCACGATCGACTGTTTGGCAGTTTGAATATTTTTATGTGCAGTTCGACAAGTATGACAATTTTCGGTATGGCTGTGATATCGATCGAGTAATTGCTCTGGAGTTAATGGCGGCGAAAAAGTCTGTCCTGGAAATGGATCGGCTTGATAATTATTTATCCACTGCCGATATTCAAACACGAATACATCTGCCTTTGTGGGCAAGTAAAACGCTTGACTAAAATTTTGGCTACCACCACTTTTCTCTAGATATCGTTCTTGATGGTGGAGAAAAATTTGGTCGTCTTCTAAAATCGCATTGTTATTAATGTGTGAATACCATTGAGGTGTAGCGTTAATAAAAAATGCCGGAATTTTGCTAGCGAATTTAAACGGAAATCTAGCAAAAACTCGACATTCACCCTTCCGAGTAGGAGTGGCATAAACTACCGTAATTGTTTCACCTAATTGCTTGGAAGTGAGCGCGTGCCACATTAAACAAGGGGCAATAAAGGTGGTATTTTGTCTGCCTAATGTCCCCTTACGCGGGCCATCTGCCCAAGTGCCTGTAAAGCCAAGTTTACCCGAACTGAGGACTTCTAATTCTACCGGACTAGCATTCGATCTCTTGCCGACGCTACCATGATGGGTATAGGGTAAATGACTCGGATCGAGGACGTTTTCGAGTAAAGTTAGGGCATCGTAGGGTAAATCCCGAAAAGTATTCAGCATCACCCAGCCATCCGTCGGTTTACCATCTATCATCGGAACCGGAATTAGCGGAACTGGTGTACTCACAGCCTTTTCTGCCGTACCAGGATAGATAAATAATAATCCCTGCTCTATAGTTGTTGGCAATGATTTTACACAAGCACGGCGAGAGGTTTCAGCTTTCGCGTCAGGGAGTTGCTGCGGGATGCGATCGCAAGTACCAGTTCCCGTAAATGCCCACCCATGATAGGGACATTCTAATAAACCATCTTCAGCAATCCGTCCCTCGGACAATCTCGCTAACCTGTGCGGACACTTATCATCAAATGCGCGCCATGTCTGGGCATGTAGATCCCACCAGATAACTAAATCTCGATCGAGTAATGTAAATGGGGTTGGCTGAGATTTATCCAGATCCTCAATATAATAGACTGGATACCAAGACTCGATCGGGTCGAATCGGTTTGGCTCATCTCCACCTGGCGTAATTTGAGTGCGATCTTCTGCTGCTAGTGCTGTTGTCATAGTTAATGCCTAGTGCAACTGATTTGCTTTACACTTCTTTACATCTAAGATAACAATTGTTTACAGTTGATCGCAAGGCTGTTAGATAATGGTTACTCTTAAATATTTAAGTCTGTAGATCGAAAAACCCCCTAAACTAGGAGGTAATAATTTCGATCGATGATGATTTATCCGATTACAGTAGATATAACAGAATGAATAAGATAATCCAGATCACATCCACGAAGTGCCAGTAAATTTCCGCAGCCTCAACCCCAAAATGATTATTTCTACCGTAATGCTGGTCTTTGAGCGATCGCCATAACACTGATAAAATCAACAACACACCAACAGTTACGTGTAAGCCATGAAAACCAGTCAAGACATAGAACGTACTCGCGAATAAATTCGTCCGCAATCCAAATTCTAAATTACTGTACTCGTACAACTGTCCACCCAAGAAAACTATCCCCATTAGGGCAGTAATACCAAACCACAATTGCAGTCCTTTAACATCATTTTTCTTAATTGCTGTATCAGCCTGATGAATGACTAGACTACTTGCAATCAAGATAACAGTATTTAGTCCTGGGAGCATTAAATCCAACTTAGGTGTGCCTGCTGGCGGCCATTCTGGAGCCATTGCTCGGAAGGCTAAATAGGCGATAAATAAACCGAGGAAAATCATTCCCTCTGCCACTAGAAAAACGATCAATCCAAAAATTCGATGATCTGGATGTGCTTCATGATGGCTATCATGCTGAGATTCTGCCTCAATATTAATCTGCGTTTTGTCAGAAATAGATCCTTGCATATTTGGTAATTAAAAGTACAGGGGCAGATAAATAGGTTGGGTTGAACAAATGTTAAACCCAACATCCGTACCAGTGATTCTGGAGAGTATTAGGTTGTATTCCGCAACCGAACCCACCAGATTATTTTTTTAGCCTTTTCCGCTAGCAGTCAAGACTTTCTCTTCTTCTGCTTCTTCCTCAGTTTCACCGTAATCATAAGGCCCAGTCGTCAAAACAGGTAAAACCTCGAAATTCTCGATTTCTGGCGGTGAAGTAGTTTGCCAATCTAGCGTTAGCGCGTTCCAAGGATTATTTCCAGCTACATCACCTTTAAAACAACACCAAATCGCGTTAACCAGAAAGGGTACTGTCGAGATTGCCAGCACGTAACTACCATAGGTACAAACTTGATTTAAACCTTGGAACTCTGGCGCATACATGGCAATCCGGCGCGGCATTCCCTGCAAACCAAGGATGTGCATCGGCAAGAAAGTGACGTTAAACCCGATATAAGTCAGGGCGAAGTGAATTTTACCCCAGGTATCATTAATATGTCTTCCGGTGACTTTAGGGAACCAGTGATAAATTCCGGTATAGATCCCAAATACACTCCCACCGAATAAGACATAGTGCAAGTGGGCAACGACGAAGTAAGTATCATGAACGTGGATGTCAAATGGCACCGCCGCAAGCATAACTCCAGTAATTCCACCAATCACGAAGGTAGAGATAAAACCCATTGCAAACAGCATTGGACTATTGAGGGTAATTTTCCCACCCCACATCGTCGCTAACCAGCCAAAGATTTTGATCCCCGTCGGGACAGCAATAATCATGGTGGTGATCATAAAGAACATCCGCAACCAGGGTGGAGTGCCACTAGTAAACATGTGATGCGCCCAGACGATTAAGCCTAGAAAGCTAATTGTCATACTAGAATAAGCGATCGCGCCATACCCAAAGACTGGTTTGCGGCAATGAATGGGGATCACCTCAGAAATAACCCCGAAGAAGGGTAACACCATGATGTATACCGCTGGATGCGAGTAGAACCAAAACATGTGCTGGTAAACTACTGGCTCCCCACCACCGGAGGGATTGAAGAAAGCGGTGCCAGCGATCAGATCGAAGGATAGTAAAATTAGTGCGCCAGCTAGTACTGGTGTGGCTAGTAACATTAAGGCAGAAGTCGCCAGCATTGCCCAACAAAATAGCGGCATCTGCATCATCGACATGCTCGGAATCCGCATCTTGAGAATTGTGGTGAAGAAGTTAATCCCCCCCAAAATCGATGAAGTTCCGAGTAACAACAGACTAATAATCCAAATCGCTTCCCCAGCTTTCGGTCCAATCAAGCTCAGGGGTGGATAAGAAGTCCAACCAGCTTGAGCAGTGCCAGTGAAGAAGCTTGCCATCAATAGCAAACCGGCGGGGGGAATCAGCCAAAAGGCGACGGCGTTCAGCTTGGGGAATGCCATATCCCGCGCCCCAATCATTAACGGGAGGAGATAGTTGGCGAAGGCTCCAGTTCCGGCGGGGACAATCCACAGGAAGATCATGATTGTCCCGTGCATGGTGAACATACTATTATAAATAGCCGGATCGACCAAATCGGGGTCGGGCGTAGCTAGTTCTGTCCGAATACCTTCAGCTAGTACTCCACCGATGAGATAGAAAATAAAGCCAAGGACGAAGTATTGAATCCCAATCACTTTATGATCGGTGCTAAAGGAGAAATAATCTTGCCAACGACGTTGATGATAATTAGGTGAATTACTCGTCGCTGGTTCGACTTGTTTGGGGATAGATAGTTCTGCTGTCATAAGTCGATCGAAATGGATTTACGGGGATAAACTGGCTATTGATGTTGGTGTTGCAAGTGATGAATCATCTCTGGTTGTATGCCCATTTCTTTCGCATAAGGAGCTAGATAAGATCCAGGGGACATGTTAACAGGATTCATCGCAATTGTCTGTTTGACTACTTCCGCTTGGGCTTGGGTAGACTGTTGTTGACTGGCAATCCAGGTGTCATATTCTTCTGGAGTATGAACAATCATCCGTGTCACCATCGAACCATGATAACCACCGCAGAGTTCGGCACAACGCAGCGGGTAGGAACCCACCTTGTTGCTGGTAAACCGGAGTTGGGTAGGAGTACCAGGGATCACGTCTTGTTTAAGCCGTAATTCAGGAATCCAGACGGCATGAATTACATCTTGGGCATTCATATTCAGTTGGACTTCTTTACCTACAGGTATATGTAGTTCTCCAGAAGTGACATTTGCTTCGGGATAGGTAAAAATCCAGGCGTATTGTAGCCCTAAGACATTGACGCTAACTGCGGGGGGTTTACCTTGAGTAGCAGGGGAAGCTCCGATCCCCAGAGCCATCCGAGTATCGAGTTTAGGTGCTGCACTACCGTCATCTAAAGTAGCTGCCATTGCACTTCCTTTGCCGCTAGGCATTCCGTGCATGGCGTGCATGTCATTCGCCGCTGGATCGAAACCGCCCATTTCATTGTAGATTTCAAAACTGTAGATCGAGATCCACAGGACAATCGCCGCAGGAATAGCAGTCCAGAGAATTTCCAATGGCACGTTACCTTCAACGGCAATTCCGTCGCCGAGTTCTCCAGGTTTGCGGCGAAATTTGACAGCGCAATAGACGATTACGCCTTGAACCCCTAAAAATAGGCCGGTCGAAATAGTCATCATGGCGTTGAATAAGCCATCCACATGGGCGGCTTCTTCAGAGGCAGCAACGGGCATCAATCCGTGATTTTGTCCATACCAGAGACTAACTAAGGTTAGCCCTATGCCCAGCAGGAGGGTGATAATTGAGCTAGGAATATTCATGGAGTATTGCAGGGATGAACGAGGAATTATGGTTTGGGGTAGCCGCAAATAGATTGGTGTTGAGATGAGCTATCCCTGTCTATGATGTAAATTTAGGGCTAGAACTGACGAGATTAGATCGTTTTCAGGGGTAGCTCTGAGACTATCAGCAGCCCTGGAATTTGGGTAATAACTAAGATAATAATTGCACTTTGCCGATCGAGACAGTCATGTCTGTCACCTTTACTAAGGTACCGTAGCCGATCGAGTCGATCGGTACTTATTCTCATTTCTTCAGATTTTCTTTGGAATTGTCTCAGACGCGCTCGGCAGACTAGCTCAAGATTATACCAGATTCAATCTTTAATATTTTCTTTGGGATCTGGCTCGATCGAGGGTAAAATTCTCTCGGTGTAAGGATCGAAGGGATAGACTGACGGGTAAGATTGATCGATCTGTGCCAACACTTCACTAGGTATTAATGCTAGTTTGAGAATGATTGATTGAAATAGCACAAAATATTCAAGCACTATTTGACAAAATAGCTCTGCGCTCTTCCGGCAAAATATATTCAATTACACATGTCCAATTCTGCACTCAGCCATAAATTCCCCTCTAGTGAGACAGAATCTCTACTAGCGGCTAGTAACTCCAAAACTGCCCAAAGGCAGATTCGTCGCCTAGTCTGGAAAATTGCCTTTGCTACTCTGCTACTAATGGCAGTAGGCAGTGCGACTAGGGTGATGAATGCTGGTTTAGCTTGCCCTGATTGGCCCTTATGTTACGGGCAATTGGTACCAACTCAGCAGATGAATCTTCAAGTTTTCTTAGAATGGTTTCATCGTCTGGATGCTAGCTTAATTGGCTTGAGTACATTGGTGCTGTTTGGACTATCTTGGTGGAAACGCCAACAGCTTCCTCAATGGCTCCCCTGGGCTAGTGCTTTTGCCCTTAGTCTAATTTTGGTGCAAGGGGGATTAGGCGCGCTCACTGTCACTGAACTACTGCGCTTTGATATTGTTACTGCTCATTTGGGTACCGCACTCCTGTTCTTTAGTACGTTATTAGTCATCGGTACGTGTTTACTGCCAATCTCGCCGCAAACAGAACAATTATCTGGCAGTTTTTGGCATAAAGTTGGTAGATGGTTGCCACCGACTGCGGCAACTTTTGTTTACATTCAGAGTATTCTTGGCGGTTTAGTCGGTTCTCGCTGGGCACTACATCAGTGTTTTGGAAACTCCGAACTGTGTGTGGTAATGAATAGTCACATCCTGGGTGTCGTACCTGCTACGCTTAGTTCGATCGCGGTGATTGTCACGATTTGGCACAACTCAACGACTCTACCAACATATTGTCGCTATCTGGCGATGCTCACTGGTGGCTTATTAATATCCCAAATCCTGTTGGGTATTGCTACGTTCAAACTCCATCTTCAAGTTGAACTGTTGACGGTGCTACATCAATCGATCGGCGCGATGTTACTCGGTACATTGGTGACGATAGCTGTCTTATTGTGGCGATTGTCTGGATCGAATTTAGCAGATCTAAATTCATAATCCTTCCTTCTCGATTCTAGCTGTCAAATATTTATTCTTAAATCCCCCAACATGCAAGAGCTTCTAAATCAGTCGATCGCTGCTACCGATACTCTAGAAGAGACTCGTAAACATCAAAACTTTGCTCAAGTAGTCCAGAGTTATTATCAACTCACGAAACCACGGATTATTCCGCTATTACTAATTACTACCGCTGCGGCGATGTGGATGGCTTCTGATGGTGCCACCGAGCCAGTCTTATTTTTAATTACCGTAATTGGGGGAATGTTTGCGGCAGCTTCGGCGCAAACAATGAATTGTATTTACGATCGAGATATTGATTATGCGATGGAACGGACGCGCAATCGACCGATTCCTTCTGGTCGAGTTAAGCCACTACACGCTTGGATTTTTGCGATCATTTTAGCCGGATTATCGTTTACGATTCTCACTGTTTTTACCAATTTGTTGGCGGCATTACTGGCAATGTCGGGAATTGGCTTTTACATGGTAATTTATACCCATTTGCTCAAACGTCATACGCCCCAAAATATTGTAATTGGTGGTGCGGCTGGATGTATTCCCGTATTAGTTGGTTGGGCGGCGGTGACAAATAGTTTGAGCATCGAAGCCTGGATCTTATTTGCGATCGTGTTTATCTGGACTCCACCACATTTTTGGGCACTAGCTTTGATGATCAAAGATGATTATGCCAAGGTGGGTATCCCGATGTTGCCAGTGATTGTCGGTGAAGCCGCGACAGCTAAACAGATTTGGATTTATACGCTGCTATTAATCCCCACAACTTTATCACTTGTCTATCCGCTAGGTTCGGCTGGGGTGGTTTATGGCATCTCTGCGTTAGCATTAGGGGGCATTTTTGTCCGGAAGGCTTGGCAATTACTCCAAGCTCCAACCGAGAAGACTGTGGCTAAATCGATGTTTAAATATTCGATTTTGTACATGATGCTATTATGCACAGCGATCGTGGTTGATAGTTTGCCACAGACACAAAATACGATCGATCTGTTATTAAAGTGAATTTCCAAAGGTGGCGGCTCTCCTGAGTTTTGAGTGATAATTTAAACTTATATGCTTTCTGGCATGGGTTTCAGCGATCGAGTAATCACATTTTTGTATCCAAATTGATACATTTGCCACCGTAAACCCAGGAGAGCCGGTGGGCATTGCCTGGAAAGTGCCCACTCTACAAAATGCCATCTGTCTTCATGTTGCTTTTACTTTTGATTCATTAGAGATGTCCTCTCCGTTCACGAAGTGTGGGCTTTGCCCAATCGTCATAATCTATGCTGACAATCACACCTGAGCACGAAAAACTTATTCAAAATCACCTGGATACCGGACGATATAAAGATCTGGGTAGACGGGATTGCCAAATTGGAAGGGGTTGAGGAGTTCGCCTTGAGATGTTTTCTGTTGTTCGGCAATTTCTAATTCGAGAATATGTTGCCAACGTTCGATCTCCAGCACAGTCAGATCGAGCGAAACTTTCAGACCGAATCGTTACTATATAATCAAACTAATAACCCGATCGGTCTTAGCTATCCATGAGCCTCGACGAACTTATTAAGGCAGCAGATCGACTTGATGCAACCGAACTGGATTTACTGCTCCAACAAGTGGTATACCTACGTGCCCGTCGCAAAACTCCAGTGCTTCCAGAAGATGAAGCCCAACTCCTGCTGAGAATCAATCAGGGCGTTCCTGCTGATCTCCTTGCTCAGTACCAACTCCTGCTTCAAAAGCGAGATGCGGAAACTCTTACCGACTCCGAACACGATCGCCTGATCCAAATCAGCACTCAAATCGAACAAATCGGTGCCCAACGTCTCGAAGCCCTCGCTCATCTCGCCCAACTCCGTCAAGTCTCTCTCCTAGATCTGATGGAAACCCTCGGTATCCATCCTGTGAGCTATGTCTAGTGAATATATTCCAGTTGCCTTGAAGCAACTCGTATTCGATCGAGCTAAAGGCTTATGTGAATATTGTCGCTCTCAAGCCAGGTTTGCCATCGATCCGCTAGTCATCGACCACATCCAACCAGTCAGCCGTGGCGGTAAAACCATTGCCGAAAATCTCGCCCTTTCTTGCCAAACTTGCAACAATTACAAGTACACCAAAACTGAAGCCCTCGATCCAGTTACGAATCAATCGGTGTCTCTATTTCATCCCCGCGAAATGATATGGGAAGAGCATTTTACTTGGAATGAAGATGTAACTCAAGCGATCGGGATTACGCCAGTTGGTCGCGCCACGATCGCATTGCTGCAAATTAATCGTGATGGGGTGGTTAATATGCGTCGAGTCCTGGCAATTATGGGTTATAATCCACCGGGTTAATAAAGATTCTCGTCTGACACGCTATGCGATCGAATAGAACTCTGTGAAAATAAGAAGACCTCACGAATTCAAGTATCTCCCATGTCAATGAATGATGTAATTGATCGAATCGCGATCGCCGCAGAGAAAAATCCTCGCAACAATGTACTTTTTGGCTACTGTGGAAAATATGGAGATAACTTGATGACACCAGAGGAAGAAAGAACAGGAATTTCTTCAGAACGTATTTATGAACTCAATCAAGAATTATGCGCCAAGGGACAATTAGTGGAAGTGAGACACAACAAGCTCATTCTCCTATTTTTCGCTTCCATATGGATGATGTATCTCAAAAGAATTTTAAGATAGAGATAGCATGTAATAGTCTCACTGAAATGATAAATAATATGTGTCGCGATGATTTTGAGATGGGTATGATATGGAATAATTTGAAATAATCTTATGTGTTGATTGCTGCCAACATTTCCGCACCCACCTTCGATCCAGCAAAACCCTCCCGCACCAACATTTCCCAAGCCTCCCGTTCCAATCCGCCGTAAACCAACGATATTGACACTCTGAGCTGCGATTGCCCCAATATCTTGATTAGTGCGATCGCGAGTTTACTTGTTGTTTTAAAGTCATTCTCCAGAGAGAGATAAGATATTCTTGGGACAATCTTCCACTTTGACTATTGGGCGCGGATCGCCTTGCAGATTTTAATAGGATTCTTGTACTATAAGATTACTGTCGATCGAGCCGCTAGTATGACACCTGAAATCCAAACCCGCGCCCAGCAACTCCGCCAACAACTCCAAGCTGCTAGCTACGCTTATTATGTGCTGGACAATCCGGACATGGAAGATGCCGTGTACGACAGGTTATACCGGGAACTGCAAGATTTAGAACACCAATATCCCGAACTAATTACCCCTGACAGTCCGACTCAAAGAGTCGGCGAACGTCCGGCGGCTGGCTTTGTTTCGGTTCGGCACAATATTCCTTTATATAGTCTAGAAAATGCCTTCGATCTGAGCGAATTGGCGAAATGGGAAGCAGGTTGGCAACGGAATCTGGGGAGTAAAGATATTACTCCGTATGTCTGTGAACTCAAGATTGATGGTTCGGCGATCGCGTTAACCTATGAAAATGGCTTATTAGTGCGCGGTGTGACTCGTGGTGACGGCGATGCAGGGGAAGATATCACCCAAAATGTCAAGACAATTCGATCGATTCCACTCAAATTAAGTATCGATCGTCCACCCGCAATCGTGGAAGTTCGGGGAGAAGCTTTCTTACCCATCGCGGTATTTACCCAAATCAATCAAGAACGCCAACAACTTGGCGAACAACTATTAGCCAATCCGCGCAACGCCGCTGCTGGAGCCTTACGCCAATTAGATCCAAAAATGGTCGCCCAACGGAAGTTAGACTTCTTTGCCTACACTCTTCACCTCCCCGACGAAACTCAGCTTAGTTACCATTCAGAATCGCTCGAATTACTTCAACAGATGGGTTTTAAGGTCAATCCCCATCGCGAATTGTGCCCTGATTTAGCTGGGGTAGGTGCTTATTACGATCGCTGGAACACCGACAGATTAAACCTAGCCTATATGACTGATGGGGTAGTCGTGAAGATCGACGCTCTCGCACTGCAACAAAAATTAGGCTTTACTAATAAATTTCCCCGCTGGGCGGTAGCCTTAAAATATCCCGCCGAAGAAGCACCGACGCGAGTAATTGATATTAGCGTCAATGTCGGACGAACGGGGGCAATCACGCCACTGGCACACCTCGAACCAGTTCAACTAGCGGGAACTACCGTTCAGCGCGCCACTCTCCATAATGGCGATCGAATTGCTCAATTAGATCTGAGAATCGGTGACACAGTAATTGTTCGTAAGGCTGGGGAAATTATCCCCGAAATCGTCCGAGTGTTAACTGAGTTGCGTCCGTCTGGGACTTTAGTTTTTAAAATGCCTACTCAGTGCCCAGTCTGTGATTCTGTGGTAGTGAAGCCTGCAAAGGAAGCCGTGCTTCGGTGTATCAATCCTAGCTGTCCGGCAATTCTCAAAGGCTCATTGGTACATTGGGTAAGTCGAGATGCCCTAGATATTAATGGTTTGGGTGAGAAATTAGTCGAGCAATTAGTTGATAGTAAATTTGTAACTTCGGTAGCAGATTTATACGATCTAACTGTTGCCAAATTAATGACTTTAGAGCGGATGGGCGAGAAGTCAGCGACTAAAATTGTTGAAACGATCGCCAGTTCTAAATCGAAACCTTGGTCGCGGGTATTATATGGTTTAGGTATTCGACATATCGGTAGTAGTAATGCGAATATATTAGCTGAAAAATATCCCTCAGTCGATCGACTAATTCAAGCAAATGCTGCTCAAATTGAAGGGATATACGGTGTCGGTGCAGAAATATCTCAATCGGTCAGTACCTGGTTTAAACAACCACTAAATCTAGATCTAATCGACAGGTTACAAGCAGCCAGGTTGCAGTTCGAGCAGGAGATTGTTGATGCTAGTGATAACACTAATTTCATATTTGCTGGTAAAACTTTCGTCGTTACTGGAACTTTGCCGACACTCAAACGAGATGAAGCCAAAGAATTAATTCAGAAGAACGGTGGAAAGATGACCGATTCAATTAGTGCTAAAACTAATTACTTAGTTGCAGGTGAAAAAGCTGGCTCAAAATTGGCAAAGGCTGAAAAATTAGGTGTTAAAATTATCTCAGAGTCAGATTTATTGGAGATGATCGGCTAATCGATCCAGTGGAACTTTATTACCTAGAATAAGCCACAAACCCAACTTCTTTGAGAAGTCGGGTTTTAACTGGGTAACTCAATAGTCGAATCATCTGATAATTACCGCTCGATTCTCGCTGCCTAGCACTGATGGTGATGTTAAAATGATCGGTATACTCTTGCCGCAGGTGTAGAAATGACAGTTACGATCCAGAAAATGACCCTAGCCGAATTCCTTGCCTATGACGATGGCACGGATAACTTATATGAGCTAGAAAATGGAGCATTAATTTATATGCCTGCTGAGAGCGATATCAATCAGAGAATTGCATCTTTTCTGTTTGCCTTTTTCCTTGGATTGGGTATTCCCAGCTATCGACTGAGAATTGGGATGGAAATAGCCGTAAGTGGATCTAAAGTATCAGTAAGAATCCCCGATTTAGTATTGTTATCTGAGGAATTAGCCGAAGAAATGAAGGGGGCGACTAGATCGATCGTCTTGATGGATATGCCACCACCATTATTAGTAGTGGAAGTTGTCAGTCCCAACCAAGAAAAGCGAGATTATCGTTACAAGCGGAGTGAATATGCGGCTAGAGGAATCGCTGAATATTGGATTGTCGATCCGCTCCAGCAAAGGGTAACGTTACTGGAATGGGTGGAGGGTTTATATGAGGAGGAAGTGTATGTGGGAGATCGTAAAATTGAGTCAAAAATATTAGGTAGTTTAGAGATAAATGTCGATCGAGTTTTGCAGGAATATTAATTACTCTAATCTGTTAAATACCACTCTCTCCTTCGATCGCGACTTCGCCTTCAGCTTCCTTTGCGCCCTTGCGTTCGATTGTAATCATCACTTTATTGACATTTTCCCAGTGAGTAAGAGGAATTTTCATCAACACTTTCCCTTTTTCATCTGGCAGAAAATCAGCACAAGGCATCTCCTTATCGCCGGCAATTGCCCACAATCGATAAACTTGCCCTAATGGCAGTGGGGAAATTTTTTGGAGGGTTAGAACCGATGATGATTTATGTGGCACCATAACTAAACTACCCATCCCCATTGACTTCCCTTCCATATTTTTTAACGAAAAGAAGCGATTATCAGGTTGTTCGAGCAGATTGACAATAGACCAATCGGTTTGAGTGCGAAGATTGCGATCGATGTGAGCGGAGAGATCTTGTTTGACTGTGGCTAATTCGTGACTGAGGCGATAGTTATTCCAGCCTAAACCAGCTAACAGGAATAGCCCAAGTCCTGCAATCGTCGATTGCCAGATGTTTAGTCGATTGGGGCTGCTAGATTCAGCGGCTTCACGCTGGTAATAAAGCCAAAATACATGGGGAAATACTCGCAATTAACCCACCAATCGCAGCAAAGGGAATCAAAAACCATGGATTAGTCAGCGGCTGGCTCTAACCCCATTGTTGGTAATAATTTTCAGTACGAGAAATTAGTTGTTCTAAAGTGTGAAAGAGATCGATATTGTGAGTCAGAAGAATCGCCATCAGAGTAAAGATCACCAACCCTAACCAAATCCACCACTTGGGTAAATATTGGAGATTTTTAGTCATTTTGAGGATGGTATTTTTGACAATCATGGCGAATTTAAGTTGGAGATAAAATATATCAGTACAATGCCCAAATATCTATGGCTTTTTCATCGCATCGCCTTGACTCATTGCGCTACCACGACCCATTTGCGCGATCGAAAGATTGAGTGTGGAGGTGTAATCAGTTAATTCAGGATTATTGCGAAACTGTTTGATCACTTTGCCAGTAGCCGGATTGATAATGGCGACGGTAGAAGTTTGAGATTTGTTGGCATTGAAAAAATTAGTTAATCCCAATTTTGCCGCCATTTTCATCGAGGCTTTGGTCGCTTTGCTATCGCTCACATCAAATACAATAAAGTTTGCTTTTGTGCCGTATTGTTGTTTGAGTTGGGAGAGTGTTGGCGCAATGTTCTTGCAACCGGGACACCAGCTAGCATAGATGTCTACTACAACGGGTTTACCCTGCAGTTGCTTGGCTAAAGGTGTGGTGTCTGTTTTGGCAAGCAATTGGACACTCGCAGCCAATTTAGCTGATGGTACTGAAACAGCTTGAAGTGCAGTCATCCCTGCTACAGTCATAGTTGCTAGAGTCGTTACGATCGTGAGAATTTGGGACAGAGGAGCGAGTTTCATGGTTGACGATCTAGATTTGAGAGGGTTGTATCAGATCTACAGCACCAATTCAAACTTGGATTCATCAAAATTAGAGATCGCCTAGTAGCTATTTTCTAGAACCATTGTCCCCCACTAAAGCGGGAATAGGGTGAGAGAATTCTCAGCAGAGAATGTGCAACCAAAAAATTCAGAAAACTCAAGACAGCATAAAATCCTACAAATCCTGGAAAATTAAAATTTGCCCGATCGATTCCTGGCAACCCGATCGATTTAATTAATATGACTAAAAATATTCCTTCCCAAATTGCTGCAATTAACTGTAACAACCCATTCCAATCACCATCCCATCTCAGTCGTTGAAGTTGATGATAAACAAAATCCCAGCCCAATCCAAATATCCCTAAATAGATTAAGGTCAGGCATGTTTGTCCGGCGATCGTCGGACTAGATTTGATAGCGATTGCGATTGTAAGGAACAACCCAACTGTTGCCAATAATAAAACTCGAATCTGCCAACGACCAAAAAGGGTAAAAGTCATGTAAGGAGTTGAGAATAGAACTCGAATCTAAATTCTCCTTTCTGGAGAAGTAGCGCGGAGGGATGGGTTAGATTTCATCAATCCGGCGAGCGATTGCTCATCCACTTCCACCATTGCACCAAAGAACGGTATAAAACTAGAGGTTTAAGCTCGATCGATTGGTGTTCTAATAGATCTTGAACCGTACTAAAAGCGGCATATTGCAGACCTAAAAAACTATCTACAGGCGCGTAATAATTACCTAAAACAATCGAACCAACTGCATAGATTTTACCCGATTGATTAGCCATTTGCTCTAATTCAAAATCCGGCGTGACAGTCAATCTACCCAACTGATTTATTGGTAAACCATAGTGCTGAACTAAATCATTTAGTAACGGACTCGCAGTAATCGCGGCATCTACGGCAGTGGCATCGATGATAAAGTCTGATTCTAAATTAATTTCCCCCTTGGCACCCGGTTCGCGAACTGTGGTAATCGTACCGCTACGATTGGAATTGGGCACAACTTGCTGCACTTCCCCATAAAAAATCTGATACCAGCCCTTATGAATGCCGCCAGAAATAATTTTGCGCCAATCGGGACGATTCATCGTCGTCACGCCACCCCAATCGGCGAAGAGGTGCTGACGTTGTTCGACAGTAGCAGCTTCGAGGATGGCTTTATATTGTCCACCCCAGGCCGATTTAGGCCAATTAAAGGGCTGAAATTCATAGTTATGTTCGACTTTTCGCTCGGCTAAAGCGTATTTATTCCCTTCTATTTTCGCCGATCTCAAGAGTTGAATCACCCGAATATCCACCGCATCGTTATTTCGTCTTAGGGTGTAGAGTTTTTGGAGGATGCGTGCGGCAACAATCCCTGTCCCGCGCAGTAATACCGTCCCGCCATAAGTCGCTAGGGATTCATAAATATGTTCGTGGGGTTCATAAGCATTGACAACTGTTCTGAAATCCTGGGTGCGATCGCGATAAGCTTGTAAATCTGGTAAAAATTGCAGGGCAGGATAACCAGTCGCAAGATGGACATATTTGGCGATCGTACAAGCATAATCGTTGGGTTGCTGGCGAGTATAGATAATTGCATAACGCCCATCTGTCGTTTGGCGAATTGCTTGGACATGCGCCGTCCGCTGCATTTTACCCCAACTAATTCGCGCAGCTTCTCGATCGATCGCCGCAATGACATCACTAGATTTGGGCGTATAAGTCACGGCTAGAGTGGGTTCGGTAAATACTTGCCATAAATGACTTAAACCCCGCCACAATTTCCCTTTAGCAATGTCTCTCATCGCCTCTAGGGTGGCATAACTGGGAAACCCCCAAACATTGTCCGGACAAGCATCAGACGGCGATCTCAGCCGCTCCTGCGGCGTAATCTGCGCATTCAAGCACAGTTGCTGATAGCGACCGTAGGGTTTTGATTCGATCCCTAAAACACGCACCCGTTCGGCACTCACGCCGCAAATTCGCAACAGATCTACCCAAGCAAAACTGCCCAAACCGCCACCAATTGTGGCATATTCTACTTCTTCGATCGATAATCCAGTTGCGTGGATCGCCTGGATTTCGATCTGTTGTTGTCTAAATATGGCTGGTAAAAAACTATTCACCTGACCCACTGGCGGCGGTGTAATGCGAGGATCGGGTCGATTGGTGACAGAATTAAACCGAATTTGCGATTGACTAGCGGGGGTGGTGACAGGGAGGGTATTGCTGGGATTGGCGATCGAAATCTGGTAATTGCCAATTTGCAGTGTGTCCCCAAACTCAATCTGGCTCTGAGTCTGTTTTTGCCCGTTGACGATCGTTCCATTGCTACTACCTTGGTCCAAAATCTTCAGTTGACCCTGTTCGAGGGTAATTAGGGCGTGATAGCGAGATACTTCCAGACTATTTAAGACAATCCGACAGACCCGCTGAGTGTCTACTTCAGCGGGAAGTCGCTCAAATTCTCGACCCAAGGCAATGGGTGTGGTCAACAATGGTTCTTTTCGCTCCCCTGTTGCCGGATCTTCCCATGTCAACCGGATTTGCACGATCGTTTAATGAATTAATCTGTCCCTAATTCTAGCAGTATCTATCCCTTATGCTCTATTTTCTAATATCCCACAACCGATCGAGTTAGCAAGATTGGACATGGTGCTTTAACTCGCACGTAGTCAGAGATCGAGTTACCCAATAATCGATCGAGATCGGGCAAACTTTTGGCAATAGATGGACGGCGGTCGGGTGAACCAATCATCACTAAGTCGGCGTGAAATTCTTCTGCGGCTTTACAAAGTTCTTTGCCAGGATTGCCCGCCGCTACGATACATTTATAGGCTACGCCCAGTTTTTTTGCCTCATTAATCGCCGGAGCAAAAATCGGATCTTGTTCGGGTTTACCTACTGCATCGGCAGATTTTTGATCGGATTTGATTTGGGTGAGGAGTAGTTGACTGCCTTTGATATCCCGCAGGAGAAATAGTGCGAGTTTGAGAGATTCTTGGGCAGCAATTGAGTTATCATAACCCACCATAATTCGAGCGATCCGCTTAATATCGGCATCATCTTTCACCAGCAACATTGGTCGGGAAGTCAGTTGAAAAACATATTGACTGACGGAGTTAGAAAGAATTGACTCCAGACGGCTTAGTCCACGCGAACCCATAACGATCAAGTCGGCTTTTTCTTCTTCTGCGACTTCACACACAGTATCTTTAGGATCGCCCTGTTTTAATCTGACATTAACTTTAGCTGGATCTAGTTTGAGATACTCGACTGCATCGGCGAGAATCTTACCCCCCGCTGTGAGTTTTTCTGCCATCAGTTCGGCAGTCACTTGAGGCTGTACTACATGTAGAATTGTAATCGATGCACGTTGAATGGAAGGAATTTCCATTAACATTTTCAGCATCTCTTCACATCTTCCCAGTCCGGCAACAGCAATTAAGATCTTTTGAATCATTTGTAGAGTACCTGGTTAAATTATTGAGTCTAGTTAGTAGCGATCTAGAGGATGTCAAAAATATTTTTATATTCTCGATCTTGCACTGACAAGCTACCCACACTACGGCGATCGCAATATTATTTAACGTGAGATCTCCAGCTAAAAACAGAGCCAGCGACTGAAGTCGCGGCTCATCATACGAAGTCCGCCCAGGCGGACTGAATTTCCCATAGTCCGCCCAGGCGGACTACGCACCGCTAGAACCGATTTTAATCGAGTGTAGTTTGCTTAGCCAAACAAACTCCCCGTAAGTTTCTTGATTGCTTTACCCGCAATATCTGAGTAGCTCAGTTCGCCGGCGAGAATTCTGGCCATCGCAATACTCGCCGAGGGGCGTTTGATGCCAGCTTTATAACCCACCTTGGGAAACTGATAAAAGGCTCCAGCTAGCCGCTGTGCCCATTTCATATCTGCGCCCCATTCTGTTGCCATTACTTCGGTATATTGCTCTAGGGCATTAGTTGTTCCATTCAGAGCGGCCTGAATCGCCTCAGCCGCTTTAATCCCAGAGAAGATCGATGGACGGATGCCTTCAGCCGTCATCGGATCGACAACACAAGCGGCTTCGCCAGCGAGAACGGCATTTTGGGTGTGGAGTTTTTGATCGCCATCCCAGAGACAGAGTGGGTGGCCATACTGTTGGTAATTTTTGATGTCTACATTAAAGGCACTTTGACCGTAAGCATCGAGAATTTTTTTGAAATCTTGGCTCTCGCCACCCCGAAATGTTCCGATCCCGATTGAGTAGCCTTCTAGTTTAGGGAAGTTCCAAATATAACCGTTCTTAACTAGCCCAAATTCAAAATGAATGACTCGATCGACATTCTTGGCAGGTGTTTCGACTTCCAACGCCCCGGCAAGACGACGCTTACGGTCTTTGAATCCCAGCCATTTCGCCATATTTCCTTTAGCACCATCAGCCCCAATCAGATACTTACCTTCGACGCTACCATTGGCAGTATTGACTTGCCACCGATCGGTTTTAAATTCTATACCAGTTACTTCCGCATTATCACGCAATTCGGCACCCTGTTTTTGGGCTTGTTGCACGAGAAAATGGTCGAAAATATCCCGTCTTACCATCCAAATTGGCTGAAGATTTTCTAGCTTGACATCGACTGGATCTTCTAAGTTCCAGGTATATCTCAATGTGTCTACTTCACAAGATATTGCCGGACTAAAATCAAAATCAAACCACTGGGCGATCGATGGAGACACGCCACCACCGCAGGGTTTATATCTTGGTAAAGCTGCTTTTTCTAAAATCAATACCGATCTGCCCGCTTTGGCTAGATGGTATGCTGCGCTTCCCCCCGCAGGTCCCGCACCGACAATAATACAATCAAACATAAAATAGCTATTTTCATACTTTGGCTATGGCGCAAATTAGCCATAATTTAAACCATTGTACAGCTACCGTCGTGCTGGATACTATGTCAATGTCACTGAATATAGTTAATGTTTTGATGTCAAACAGTTTGCGCCCCAATCCCCACCTATCGATTATCCAGACAGAGAAGGAGGTCACTTAATCTGTGACATTTACCACCCTAGTCGGCTAGGCAGCTTGTTGCTCCGGTTCGTCCATGCCCCACTGATGTCTGAGTAAGTTGCGGTAGCTATTTTCTTGCAGGATCATTTGTCGATAGAGATTGACAAGAAATTCCTGCGCCTGTTCATGAGTCATATCTTGAACTTGATGCTCAAACGAGCGGATGTTGAATTGTTGCTCCAGCGATAGGTCAAAGGATTTCGACATAATTCACTCCGATTATTTTGAATGGTGAGCGAAACCGCCCCTGAGGGGACAATCAAGGATCTATTGAGATTTAGCCCTGTCTCTCTATGTTAACATTTATAACAAGCGATTGACAAAAGTGCCAATTAATTTATCTGATTATACCCATAAACAACAATTAATCTCTCTAGGTTTCCAGAAAAATTCACTTGATTCGATCCTTTTTTTGAGTTTAGTGAGGCTGCGCCACGGGAAATGCTCAAAATGAACAAAATTTAGATTTTGTCAAGGTACCTTGACAATTTGTGATGTATTAGTCGATTTTCCAGAGCAGAAGCTCCCCTAACGATCTAAAAATTGAAGTTGTCGATACAACATTTCGATCGAAGACAAGTCTATACCTTTAGCCCTTGCCCACCTCAGGGGATTGCCAAACATTGCGGCGATTTCTAAGGGTCGGCCCTCGTCGTAGTCAATCTTCATACTGGTACGATACGGTGTCATCTTAATGGTGTAAGCCAACATCGTCTGAATAAATTCGTCGGTAATTTGGCAGTTATACGCCGCCGCAGCCAGTTGAACTTCGCCCATGATTCGCGTCACTAAGGCACTGGTGTGGGAATTTGCCATCAATCGATCGGTTGTAGCGTTGAGAACGACGGATAGCCCATTGTAGGGGATATTCCAGACTAGTTTTTGCCATCGAGCCAAGAGCAAATTATTACACAGAGAGACGGGGATACCTGCGCTCCGAAAATCGGTGGCGATGTTCTCCATCATTGGGCTGATTGCTACCGCTTGATAGTTGTTTGTGTATCCACCAAGTTTAATTTCCCCATAGTCGAGATGATGAATATGTCCGGGCGCAATTTTGTTCGAGCAAATAAAACACAATCCGCCTAAAATCTGGGCTTGAGCATCGAGCATCCCCGCTATTTCAGCTTCAGTTCCTAACCCATTTTGCAAAACAATGACGATCGAACTCGGTTTGAGTAGATCTGGTAAAATTGTGGGTAAAAGGTGATTGTGAGTGGTTTTAAGACAGATGACAACTACGTCGCAGGCGGGCATCTGACTGGAGTGGTTGTAGGCTTGAACTGAGGGTAACCGAAAATCGCCATCCTTCGACTGAATTGTTAATCCGAACGTTTTGACATGTTGGTAGTCACTGTTCACCAAAAAATGGACATCTAAACCAGCTTGCTGGAGTTTAGCACCATAAAAACCGCCCAACGCCCCCGTACCGATAATCGCATAACTTCTCATGACTAGCTGTTTAGACTAATTCCCTGCACGATCGTTTCAACCATTGGGGCTGGCAGCATTTCCCCCCGAAAATCAATAATTTGGACGATGAGGAGATAGGCGATCGCGAGTACTAATGAAATTACACCTGTGATAACGGCAATGATCTTGGAGCGATCCATAACAAAAACGGATGGTGAATAGAACTATATGATACCACAAAATCTTCCAGCCTGAATGATTTTAGGCTGGAAGATTTTGCACTTATTAATTAGACGAACAGCTTACATCTTACTCCCGCTTTGCAAGCTGTTCGCTCCCTTTTGGCATGATACTCACAAATAACTTGGATGGGTGATATTTTAGAATAAATTCATTAATAGCATCTCGATCGACTGAAGTTGTTAAACCAATACAACCAGATGTCCCATCCGATCCATTTTGCTTATTAAAGCTCGGATCGACATGAATTCCCAAGTCGCTACGACCAGTTTCAAATTGAGGGTAAATAGCCACAAAAGTTCGACCAACTTCTGGTACGCTACCTGGCACTATTTGTTTACTAACACTATATAATCCATCAGGTAAAGGTGCATGATTATTTCCCCGATTTCGATCTAATTTCTGACTAGTTGCCACTCCTGATACTGCATTAAACGTCTGATATATCTCTCCACCGACATAAGCTTCAAGCGTGTAGATCGGATTCCCATTATCATTATTACCCTTACTGGGATCGCGAACTAATCGGAGATAGTTACCACTCAATGGTGGTCGAGATACTGCGGCTATTCGCTTAGAACTAGAGGTAGATTTACTACTCTCCCGACTCACAGTTAATGTGGTAGCATTAATGTTTGAAACTACAATATTTCTACGACGGATAGATTGAGATTGGTTGGGTTGTTCGTTGGGTATTGCTATTGTTGAGTTGATATTCGTAGCTACAACACTTCTACGACGGATGGCTTTAGCTTTGTTAGGTTGGTCGCTATTGGGCGTTGTGATGCTTTTTCGGTTTAAATTGGGTTGAAGAACACTTTCAGAACTAGATTGTTCGCGATCGATCGGAATCGAGAGATTAAGATCTGTCACTGATGGAAGCGGCTGTTCAATTCCAGAACGGGCGCGAGCGATTTGTTCCGCGCTCGCAGGAGTAGCTATATCTAAAGTTACAACAACTAATGGCAGCGTCATAGCTCCCGACAACCATTTGAATATTGATGATTTCATCTTAAAGCTTCTATAAATATGAGGACAATAACTAATGCCTAGATCTGTAATGATTATTCGATCGAATCATTGATGGCAAAATGATAGATGCTTCTATATTCAAAGATTTAGTTCGAGATCCGGAGACTTCAGGAGTATTTAGCGAGTCGATCTTGAGCTAGGCTCTTATTATTAAATTAATGAATACTTTGTCAGTTTGACAACAACCCAAGTCCGAAAAATGTGCGATCGCGATCGCAAAAATTCGCGCACAGCCTGTCACGGTTATTGATAGTTAAGACAATTAACGATCTCGATCGATTGATTTCATGACAGTATCAGCATCGCTAATTTTCCATTTACCCTGATATTTAACTAGAGCCAATATTGATGACTGTTGAGAATTAACTGCTTTTTTGGAAGTTCTTGATTTCATGGCTAGATTAATTTTTACCATAGCATTACGATCGGACAGTTTAAGCAAATCGATGTTTTGGACTTCGACACTCATATCGACATGGTAAGATTTGAGTCGATTGAATAATCTTTGCATATATGCCTTTTCGCTAGCTGAAGACATTACGACAGCACGGGACATCGATTCAACATCATATTCATTGATGCCACGATAAAATTGGGTCAGCGTTTGATGAATATTTTTGACATCAGATTGTTGCTGGGCAGTGGTATGCGAAGATTTATCCCCCTTTGCCATCAATTGCTGCGGACTGCCCTGTGATGGAGTGATTCTTGTTACGGCATGAGCCGTCTGGGCGGTATTTATCGAACCAAAAGTTAGCGGCAAGAGGGTTGTGAGTGCCAGCAGTAAAGGTTTCAGCATCGTTGAAATCTCTAAGATTGAGGAATTGTGTTTGTATTTACCACAACTACGCTCGCTCATCAGGAAAGTAATTCAGCTTTTGCCTTGTTTTCCACATCTAATTTCCCCCTCGCCAACTCCATCAGCAAGAGAATTGCGTGGAAAATCCCTTAGAGAAATGCGAAAATTTAGAAAAGTATGTACATAATAAATCGAGCATGAAGATTGCGATCGTTGGAGCTACGGGATTTGTGGGCAGTCGGTTAGTCGAGCAACTCACCGCACAGGGACATCAAGTTGTGATCCTGACGCGGAATCCTGAGCAGGCGAACATTCGCTTTCCACAAGCCGAAGTGATTGGTTATTCCCCCCTCAAATCGGGTGCATGGCAAAAATCCGTATCGGGTTGCGATGCAGTTGTCAATTTAGCCGGAGAGCCGATTGCCGAAAAACGCTGGACACCAGCCCAAAAACAATCAATCCTGGACAGCCGAAAACTGGGTACCCAGAAAGTTGTCGAAGCAATCGAACAAGCTGATGTCAAACCTCAAGTTTTAGTTAATGCCTCCGCGATCGGCTATTATGGCACCAGCGAGACTGCCAAATTTGATGAAACTAGTTCTGCTGGTACGGATTTTTTAGCTAAAGTCTGCACGGAGTGGGAAACCGCCGCTCAAGCAGTAATATCGGCTGGTACGCGCTTGGTGATTTTAAGATTAGGAATTGTCTTAGGCGAAAATGGCGGGGCATTAGGCAAGATGCTAGCACCATTTAGTGCCTTCGTTGGTGGGCCGATCGGCAGTGGCAAGCAGTGGTTTTCCTGGATTCACCGCGATGATGTAGTGAAATTGATAATTGCCGCAATTACTGATGCACAGATGCAAGGTGTCTACAATGCGACGGCACCTCATCCGGTGACAATGCAAGATTTTGCCCAAACGCTTGGCACAGTGATGAGTCGTCCTTCTTGGCTACCAGTCCCAAACTTTGCCCTCGAAGCTCTATTAGGAGAAGGCGCAATTGTCGTTTTACAAGGGCAACAAGTAGTACCGACAAAAACTCTGACCGCCGGATTTGAGTTTCAATATCCCACGCTTAAACCAGCCTTAGCGGCGATTGTAAGCTAACAAGCAATTTTAATGTTTGGAGCAAGATTAGATTGAGCTATTACGACTTATTATAGTAGCTCATTCGATGATGATAATTGCTTCGACTTGAGCAATATTTGTTAACGGATCGATCGATGTAATTGCCCAGCGGAGCGGTTCACCCCATTTTTTGAGTGTTAGTTCGATCGCTTCATTCAGCTTTTCCCGTGCATCGTTAATATCAATTTCGATTTCGATCGACTTAATCATCATTAGATCAATTATGAGTTGTGAATGTTCATGACTTCATTTAGTTCTAGCCAAGGAGAGTAACTAAATATGGAAATACCGACTATCTTAAAATCTTTTGTCATCTCATTCACTAGCTGGCTGACTCAATCGATACTTGTAGCCAGTTTATGGTTCTTACTGAGTGTAAATAGTCCTGCCTTGGCATTGGGCGGTCAGGTTAATTATAGCCGGATCGATCTGCGCGATCGCGACTTTACCGGACAAAACCTGGTTGGTGGCGTGTTTGTGTCTTCAGAAATGCGTGGGGTTAATTTTAGCGGTGCCAATATGACAAATTCCATCTTGACAATGGGCGTGTTGCTCAAAGCTAATCTGACTGGAGTAAATCTGACTGGTGCTTTGATCGATCGCGTGACACTAGACGAAGCTAATCTTACCAACGCCATCTTCACCGAAGCAACCATGACCAGAACGCGGCTATATGGAACGAAGATTACTGGGGCGGATTTTACCGATGCGATTATCGATAAAGCGCAGGTAAAACTGCTGTGCGAGCGGGCTGATGGCACTAATCCGGTCACGGGAGTATCCACCCGTGAGAGTCTTGGTTGCCCCTGAGATCGATAGTTGGAATATTTGAGCTATCCATGCTAAAATAGTAAGTTGCAAAATTTAATCATTCTCCCCCAAAATTAATGACTCTAACGCAAGAGCGGAAGCAAGAAATCATGAGCAAACATCAGTTGCACGCAACTGACACAGGCTCCTCCGACCTCCAAGTCGCCATGTTGACCGAACGCATCAATCGGCTCAGCGAACACCTCAAAGCCAACAAAAGCGATCACGCTTCCCGCAGAGGATTGTTAAAAATGATCGGTCAGCGCAAACGCTTACTTGCATTCATCCAAAGTGAAAACGTTCAACGCTATCAAAATCTGGCTGATAGTCTGGGTATCCGCCGCGTTAAAGATTAGTTCTCGTGACTAGTGACTAGCGGTTTCTCTGTACGGAAGGGCTACTTGTGCTGTTCGAGTAGCATCGCCTTAGGCGATAAGTAGCCGGAGTACACCAACGACTCCACTCACCGATAGAGTAGTGGTTGGTAGCTAGTGGCTAGTGACTGAATAATTTGGCATTCCGGTAAGTACTAAATAACTGAAATAACTGAAATTTATGTCTGCTGACGAACCGCGCCAGTCCATCCCTTTTGAGCCTCCTAGCAACAAGCAACGGAAACCCGCCGCAAAGAAGGGGCAGCCAATTGTTAAACCGCCAACTCCGCCAGAAATCGAAGAAAAAGGAGCTGGCTACATCCCGGAAATCGTCAGTCAACGGATGATTCGGCGGGCTTTGGTGTTTTGCGGTGTGCCCGTCTTGATGGGGATGTCGATATTTATTTTGGGCTACTTTGCGCTGATCAATCATTGGTTCCCTGGCAGCAATACGGTCGTCCTACTGAGCAGCATGGGCTGTCTAGGTCTAAGTGTACTAGGACTAAGTTATGGTATTCTCTCCGCCTGTTGGGAAGAGGATTGTAGTATTAAGGGTAGCTTGCTGGGCTGGGAAGAGTGCAAAATTAACTTTGATCGCATGTTACAAGCTTATCGTGCGACTCAACGGATTCGGTCTAAAATCGATCCTAATCTCTGACTCGGATTCGTCGGATGAGGCTGATTACTTTGATTAAGCTAACCTAAGTTGCTACCCAGAAATGCCTACGATTAAAATCGTGGCTAATGATGCAAAGTCCGCCTTCGCGGACTAGTTTATTCAGTCCGCGAAGGCGGACTTTGCAATCTGAGGAGCGGTTTCTAACCGCTTTGGTTATAGGTATCAACTTGGGTTAAGCTATTGGCACCAACTGCTGCTCTATTCCCAATCTGACTCGAATTTGTCGGATTAGGCTGATTACTTTAATTAAGGTGATTCCCTACTCTCAATCAGCGATCGAGGAAGTGTTGGTGATGAGATATAATGTTCGCTGAAATATGCCTTAATCTTAATTCATGCAGATCCACCCCACATCAGCGATCGAACCTGGTGCTAAAATCGGTATCAACGTCTCGATCGGGCCTTTTTGCTACATTCGACATGATGTGGAAATTGGGGATAACTGCACTCTAGATGCCCATGTCACCCTGTTACCGTATACCTCGATCGGTCAAAATTGTCATCTCCATAGTAATGTTGTCTTGGGAGATTTACCCCAAGATGTAGCCTTCAAAGACGAGCCGAGTTATGTCAAGATTGGCGATAATTGCACTCTCAGAGAAGGCGTAACCATTCATCGGGGCACTAAAGCTGGAACCACAACAACTGTAGGCAACAACTGCTTACTCATGGCATATAGCCACCTTGCCCACAATGTTCAACTAGGTAATGATGTAATCGTAGCCAACGGCGCATTACTCGCTGGTTATGTGGAGGTTGGAGATCGAGCATTTATTAGTGGAAATTGTCTAGTTCACCAATTTGCGAGAATTGGTCGATTGGTAATGATGGCTGGAGGTTCAGCGGCTCACAAAGATATTCCACCATTTTGCATGACGCGAAGTACGACCCTCAATAAAGTTATGGGTTTAAATAGCGTGGGATTGCGGCGAGCTGGATTTACCGCAGAGCAACGGTTAACCCTCAAACGAGCCTTTAAAGTCCTCTATCAATCTAACCTACTAATTCCCGAAGCTGTGGCTAAATTAGAAGCCGAATTCGATTCAGATTTAGTTCAAGAAATTTGTGATTTTATCAAAAAATCTCAACGGGGTATCGCTGGATATGTCCGTCAGCATCAAGGAGAGGATTAAATACTGATAATATGTCTTAATTCACCTTGTGAATAATTGATCACTGCTCACTGATAATCGATCGAGAAATTTTATGGCACGCTACGACGTATATGGACTTGGTAACGCCCTACTCGATATAGAATGCGAAGTAGCTCCAACAGTTCTGCAAGAATTGAACATCGAGAAAGGTGTGATGACTCTGCTCGATGAAGACAGTCAGAATAAGATTCTCAATCATCTGGGTGAATGCGCCACTAAACGCACTTGTGGCGGTTCTGGAGCGAATACAATCGTCGCTGTTAGTCAATTTGGCGGGAAGACATTTTATTCATGCAAGGTGGCTAATGACGAACCTGGTGAATATTATCTCAAAGATTTACTGGAGTCTGGTGTCGATACTAATCTTAAAGTCCACCCACCTGAACCAGGAATTACAGGTAAATGTCTAGTCTTCGTCACGCCAGATGCAGATCGGACAATGAATACTTTCTTGGGTATTTCTTCGGGTTTATCTGATATTGAACTAGTGCCCGAGGCGATCGCGGATTCCACCTATACTTATATTGAGGGCTATTTAGTTACAGGTGAAAATAGCAAGCAAGCCGCAATTAAAGCTAGAGAAATTGCCGCAGCCGCAGGACAAAAAGTTGCACTCACCTTGTCAGATCAAAACATGGCAAAGTTCTTTAAACAGGGCTTGTTAGAAATGATTGGCTCTGGAGTCGATTTACTATTTGCTAATGAGAGTGAGGCATTCGAGCTAGCAGGTACCCAAGATTTAGCGACAGCGGTTGAGTATTTAAAAACCATTTCTCATAGTTTTGCGCTCACCCTGGGCGCAAAAGGTTCGCTGATTTTTGATGGTCAAACATTAATTGAAATTGACCCTTTTCCAGTTAAAGCGATCGATACTGTTGGCGCAGGTGATATGTATGCTGGTGGGGTATTATATGGCATCACTAATGGGATGGATTGGGCGACAGCCGGACGACTGGGTTCGTTAGCTTCGGCTAAACTGGTGACAACATTAGGTGCGCGGATGGTGACAGCAGATGTTCAGTCTTTATTGAAGGAAATTAAGAGTATTTAATCAGCAAATCAAGCGAGGCTGCGATCTGATCCGTTTATACAGGTTGGATCGCAGCTAAGTAATGGCATCGATAATCGCCAATACACTAAAAAAATGTCACAGACGACTGGATTAGGTATTCAAGATTTACTAGCAGATAAGAGAGGTCAGATTCTTTCTATTGTCGAACAACATGAAGCCTACAATGTGCGTGTTTTTGGTTCTGTGGCGCGGGGTGAGGCAAGAAGAGATAGTGATGTGGATTTTTTAATTGATTATCAATTGGAAAAAATTACGCCTTGGTTTCCCGCTGGATTAATGCTCGATCTTGAAGCATTGTTACAACGCAAAGTTGATATAGCGACGGTTGATATGCTTAAAGAGAGAATGAGAGAGCGAATACTTCAGGAAGCAGTCACCTTATGAGGAGAGAAGCCGAACGCCTTCAAGATATTTTAGAGGCAATTGAGGCGATCGAACGTTATGCCAATCAGGGTAAAAGAGCCTTTTGACACAAACTTAAATTACAGACGCTTTCAGATCTTCAGCAATTTCAAATTTGGACAAGAAAAATACTTACAAATCAACTATTTTAACGTTCTCTAAATTTGGATCGCTACAACCGACAATTTCACCACCAAGATCGACGATCAATTGCAAGTAATCTAAGGCCTCAATCGTAATAATTTCACCAGGAATTAAAACGGGAATACCAGGTGGATAGGGACAGATTGATTCTGCACTGATTTTACCAATTGCATTATCGATCGAGACACAAATGTGTCGAGCGCGATCTGCTTGGCGCGGCGTAATTGCCATCTCACTAATAATTTTAGTTGGTGACTCGATCGTGGGTAATTCTAGATATTTAGTTTCAGCATGATTTGTAGCTAGTTCGGTAAATGCCCAGACGAATCGATCAATATCTGCCTGAGTATTTCCTAAACTAATAATAAACGTTAAATGCCGCATTGAAGGCAATTCGGCAACCACTCCCAATTGCTCTGTCATAATCTCATCAGCAGCAAATCCAGTCAGATTTAGACCTGTCACCGTAACTGTTAATCGAGTTTGATCGAGATATTTACAGCCTGGAGTGGGGTTGTCTAATTCAACTACCGAAAGCCTGTCTATTTGTGCGATTCTTGCTCTAGCGATGTTGGCTAACTCGATTGCTTTAGTCATTAACTCTTTGCCAGACAATGCCATTTGTTGACGGGCAGCATCAAGAGAAGCTAACAGTAAATAACTAGGACTAGTGGATTGTAACAAACGCAAAGCTTGAGTGATTCGACTAGGGTTAATTCGATCGCTATTAAGATGCAACATTGCTGATTGTGTCAACGAACCCAATAACTTATGGGTTGATTGCACCACCAAATCTGCACCCGCAGCTAATGCAGCGGGAGGTAAATCGGCATGAAAGCCCAAATGTGCCCCATGTGCCTCATCTACCAATAAAGGAATCTGATAACTATGGACTATCGCGCCAATGGCGGCAAGATCGCCACACGCGCCGTAATAAGTCGGATAGACCATCATCACAGCCTTTGCGTCTGGATGCTGCTCCAAGGCGAATTTAACCGCATCTGGGGTAACACTGTGAGCCAGATCTACGCAGGGATCGTATTCTGGAGCAATAAAAATCGGGATTGCTCCAGCATGGATAATTCCTGCAATTGCGGAAGAGTGGATATTGCGCGGTAAAATAATCTTCTCCCCTTCGCCGCAGGTAGCCAAAATTGCCGCAATTACTCCCGCTGTCGAACCATTCACC
>JANPJH010000227.1:0-13182 GCA_031425415.1 Chamaesiphon sp. VAR_61_metabat_425
ATCGCATCTTACGTCCGATCCGCTTGCGAGACGATGTACCATCCAGTCGGCACCTGCAAAATGGGATCTGACTCAATGGCAGTAGTAGATCCCGAATTACGGGTACATGGAATCGAGGGATTGCGGGTGGTCGATGCTTCCATCATGCCAACGATCACGACAGGCAATACGAACGCACCCACCATCGCAATCGCTGAAAAAGCCGCCGATTTAATTAAAGCTGCACATCACTTACAGCAAAGACTTTTAGCGTTGGTATAGTATCGCCAACGCCAACACTATTAGGAAGATAAAAAATGACCCAACAAACAACCGACATAAAACTCCAGTCTCAAGGGCAATCCATCGCCCCCAGTCCTGAAATCCAGCGGCTGCATCTATTTGTGGGGACGTGGAACACCGAAGGTGAGACTCACGCCAGCGCGGATGCCCCAGCAGTCAAGGTAGTCTTCGTGGACACCTATGAGTGGCTGCCTGGTAAGTTTTTCCTCGTTCACCGTGCGGACGGACAGATTGGCAATGAGCAGTTAAACACGCTCGAATTCATCGGTTACGATCCTTCGAGCCAGACATACACCTGTCACAGCTTCGATAGTCGCGGCAACTCCGATTTATTCCAAGCCAATTTCCGCGACCATACTTGGACGATTGAGGGGAAATCATCGCGGTTCACAGGCGTATTCGCCAGCACTGGCAACACTTTGATAGGTAAATGGGAGCAGTCCAGCGACGGTGTGAATTGGCTCCCTTGGATGGATGTGAAGTTAACGAAAATCTCGTAAAAGAGTTATGACAACGGATGCGGCGATTCTCACCCTTGAGCATCACTGCATCCATCATCAAATATTGGAGCTAAACCATGTCACGCAAAGCAATCGCTACAAAAATCCAGTCTCTACAGCCACCGCTCACCCCCAGTCCCGAACTCCGTCGTCTGGATATATTTGTTGGCAAGTGGCATACAGAAGGGCTATCTTACGGATCGGGACAGTCGAAGGAAAATCCCTATGACTCAGCCGTCCGGTGGTCGAGTGAGGAAACATACGAGTGGCTAACAGGTGGGTTCTTTCTCGTTCACCACTGTAATGGGCAAATCGGCGACGCACCGATAAATGCGATGGAGACGATTGGCTATGATGCCGCAAGCCAGACATATCCCTCCCAGTTCTTTGACAATTATGGCGGAATTCATCTCGGTCATTGGAGTGTCCGTGATGGTGTTTGGTCGTGTACTGCAACAGAATACCGCACCACATATACGTTTAGTAATGACTGTAATATCCTAGCTGTCCATTGGGAGTGGTTTGATGGAGAAGATTGGTTAGTCTGGGGTGATTTGAAGGCAACTAAGGTCGAGTAGGCGTTGCTCTCTAACCGCTCGAAACTCAACACCAGTGGATTCTATCAGCCGGAGTAAAAGTTCAGCATGAAAAACCAAGCAGAAAAAATGGCCACGACTGCCAGAACCTACATGACCATTGGCCCATTGGTAATTCTTGTTCTATGGATCGTAGTTGGTGCTAGCCAGAATGCCTCAACCAGAGGTTTAACTGGCGATTTCCTTGGTGGAGTAGCTTCACCATTTATTGGTTTAGTTTCGGCAATTTTGGTTTACCTGTCGTTTCAACAGCAGATCCGAGCGAACAAAATTCAAATGGAAGCACTTAAACAAGAATCAAAGCGGAACAATATTCGTTCCACACTTAACATCTTGAAATCCGAAATATCAGATTTAATATTAGAGAATCCTGGGGATGAATATAAAACATATCACGGAATGCAAGCCTTTGAAAAGTTTGTCGAATTGCTTCATCGATCTAGATCAGAGGCGATCTCGCAAGGCGAACGCTACGCGAACGCCAACAATGAAAACGTTGCCGATACGATTTATAGTGTCCTCTTTATAATGCAAAAAGAGATTGCAGGAATGGGCGGGCTGACCGAAGAATTATTGAAAGAATTCGTTGATGAATTTTATATTTTTTACACGCTTAGATTGGCAAAAAGTTTAAACTCGATCGAATCCGTGTCTGGAAATGTAATAATCGACAATATTAAAGAATCAAAAAAAGAATTGGTAGCAATGTTTCAAAGTTACGGGTACAACATTTGAAATTAGCACACCAACAAAAATACTATGGATACCTTCCCGATATCGATTCATTAGACCTCTTGCGCGAATGGTAAATGTGGAAGTTCAAACTATTAGAAAATCATGCCAAAAAATGATTCACGCAAGAGGTCTATTGACTTGCTCGTCTTAGCGATCTGATTTTTGCTGTTGCGATGACTCTAATGGCACTAACATTCGACCTTGATGGAGAAATCGCTATGACCGCAACTTTAAATTCAACGATCGCACTTCCTAAACCGCCGATCGAGCAAGCCAAACTCTATAAAAGACGGATGGGTTATTTTACTTGCAGCCTGTGATAATGGAGTATATTATCGATGGAAACAGTCACTAAAACCGATGTAATTATCGTGGGCGCAGGCCCGACGGGATTATCTTTAGCTGTACAGTTGATGCGTTACGGCATCGACTTCAAAATCTTTGACCAGAAAGTAGGTGTCACCGATTTGTCAAAAGCTCTAGTCGTTCACGCCCGCACGCTGGAAATTTACGACCAAGTAGATCTGGCACAAACAGCGATCGCAGATGGCGAGATCGCCCAAAAAATCACCCTGATGCACGACGGAAAGATCGGTGCCCACCTCGATTTTTCCGACTTTGGCGGGCGGCTGAGTCCTTTTCCTTTTGCCCTCGTTTTTGAACAGAGCAAAAACGAGGAGCTGCTGTATGAGTATCTCCAACACAACGGAAAAGACGTTCAGTGGCAGACTGAACTAGAAAGCCTCAGCCAAACGGAGGATGAAGTGACAGCAGTTGTCAAAACAGCCAGCGGTGAAACCCAAACTCTCGAAGCCAGTTATCTGGTGGGCTGTGATGGTGCGAGTAGTCCAACGCGGCATCTACTCAAGCTGGGATTTGAAGGTTCTACCTACCCACGCCTGTTTTATGTTGCAGAGGTGGAAATGGAGTTCCCGGCAGATCGATCGACCTTGTACCCCGTTTTAGGACAGAATGCGTTTGTGCTGATGGTGCCCATGCAGGGCGAACAACACTGGCGACTCATCGGCAACCTACCTGAATACGATCTGCAAATCGAGCGAGATGTGACTTTTGATGAAGTCGAAAAAAAGGTGAAGCAGCTAGTACAGCGACCCCTGACAATTAATACTGTGCGCTGGTTTTCAACTTACAAAGTGCATACTCGTCACGCCGCGAAATTCTCCGTCGATCGATGTTTTCTGGCGGGGGATGCCGCCCACGTTCACACACCTGCGGGCGGTCAGGGGATGAATACGGGCATCCAGGACGCTTACAATTTGGCTTGGAAAATCGCGTTGGTATTGAAAGGTGCTGCTGGGGATGCGCTGCTCGAAACTTACAACGAGGAACGGCTGGCGAATGCGAAACGCCTATTACAGACAACCGATCGGATGTTTGAAATCTTAGCAGGCGATCGATGGTATCTCCGGTTTTTCCGCACTAAAATTTTACCGAGCCTCGCTGGTATTGTGATGCAGTCTAGCTTGGCAAAAGAATTCCTATTCCCCACCGTTTCTCAAATTGGACTCAATTACCGTGATAGTTCTTTGAGCAAGCACTTGGGCGATAAAGACTTTAAGGTCAAAGCCGGAGACCGAATGCCGTATTTTCTGGTTGACGGTGCTAATGTCTACAACAAACTCCGCGCTCCCAAATTTCACCTGATTGTTTTTGCTGATGGCGGTGGTAGTCAAGATTTGCAGCTAGAAATCGAACATGAATACAGAGATTTAATCGACTTCAACGTAATGAAACTCGACCCGCGTGTCGTCGAAATTTTCGGCACAGATCGACCTTTTCAGGTGCTGCTACGACCCGACAACTATATCGGCTGTATCGCCACAGCAGTTTCCTTAGCCGATCTCAAAGCCTACCTTCGGCACTAGTCAACTCTCATATTTACCATCCCTTTTAAATGTGAGGAAATTGTGAGTTGTTTGCAATCTATTTCTTATTCGATCGAATAAAACTAATGTCTCAAAGCTTGCTCAGAAGCTAGATACAGGTCTTAGAAGATAGTATTTTTGGGTACAATTTACATTTAAATTAACACAAAAATTAACATTGTTTTATTCTTTTTTATTAAGTTAGTTTTATCTATGCCTTTAGAGAGAGTGATTTATTTATTTCATTGACTAGCTTTAAAGTATCGATTACCTCTCGGCGCGGCTACGCCAACGATTAATAAAATTCTAAATTTAATCGATGACCCAAATTTTATGCTTTGAAATTAATCTTATGAATCATATAATTTTGCTGGCACTGGTATGTGCGGGGTTCGCAACGCTAATTATCACAAATGTATCTGCCTTTGCACCTTCGCCTCAATCGAAATCGAACTTTATTTACTTACAGAAAAAGCTGATAGCTTACTAGACAAAATTAAGCTATTTAGCTCTCAAGATCTCAATCATCTGTAAGCTCGAAGTCTGTCGAGATCGTTCCGACGATTTTTCATGCGTCTTTTATCCCCACTTTCAAAATCAAACTTTAGTTACCACTTAAAAAAATATGTCTTACTTTTCACAACTAAATCGGTTGTCAGGTTCAATAATTACGATCGCTTGCGGTGCAATGCTAATGACAATTCCTAATGCTGCTCTAGCAGAATCCACATCTCCTAGTAATTATCAAAATTCTTGCCGGAATATTCGGATTGACGAAACAACTTTATCCGCACGATGTCGTCGAGTTAACGGTGGCTTTAATCGGACATCAATTCGGATTCGAGGTATTGAAAACCGAAATGGAACCTTAACCTACCTTTCAGATGCAACTGATGCTAGTAATTATCAAAATTCCTGTCGGAATATTCGGGTTGATGAAACAACTTTGTCTGCACGATGTCGTCGAGTCAATGGTGGCTCTAATCGGACATCAATTCGGATTCGAGGCATTGAAAATCGAGATGGAAACTTAAACTATCGGTAGATATCGAGGTCTAAATCCTGTAACAAATGAGATGCTATGAGATGATACCGATCGTCATAGCATCTCATTTGCCTTGTGCTAACGCATTCCTCTACCTAGCCTACAGATCCTTGCGCTCAATTCCCCTTCACGGACTCATTAAGATGTGGAAAACTCTACTGTTTATCCCTTTTATCCTGACAGGATTTGTAGTTATCGGTTATGCAAATGTGACGGCTGACGATCGTTGGGCAGGTATTAATGTATTTACCCTGTGGAATTGCATTCCCCTATCGATCGCCGCAATTACGTTGGTTCCTGCGGCAACTAGATCCCCTCACACTCATCGTCGATTGCGCGATCTGTGGGCAAGAATTGGTCTAGCAGGCGCGATTCTTGGCTCAACACTTTGCATCTATTTCAGTTGGAAGTTTGATTGGTGGAAGGCTCGAACCGGATCTTCTACATCAGGATTAATATTTATCGTTATTCCTTTATGGACTCTCCTCTCCGGGCTAATTGGATTGGGTGCAGGTTGGTTCGCACAGCAACTAATCCCAAACCGCTTTCATTCATCTCGCCTAACCGAATTGAACCAGCGTGCCATCAGTTGTTATGTGCTGGTCGGGCTAGGGCTGGCAGCCGCGATCGCATATGGCGGGCTGTATGCGATCGCGGCGAATTGATTGCGCCGATAGACAAAACCGCGACCTTAAATCATCACATTGAAGGACGAAGACGGGAAGGCGGTTCATTATTTCTACTGCGATGTCTGGCGTTTTCGCAACGATAAAATCGTCGAATTAAAGGCTTTCGTCATCAAAATCTAAGTCAACAAACCATATAGATGTCTTAATATTCATTAACCAGTATGAGAACTCGTATCGACTTTGTTACATTCGTGGAACCGAAGGACTTCTTATTCGACTGGCAGAAGAAATTGGTACCAAATAAGCAAAAGCAGAAACTGATGATTACCTATCCTCAAACAAAGCGTATTGATGTCGTCGAGAAGCCCTTCGGGCAAAAGGTTTCCGACCCCTATCGCTGGCTAGAAAACGACGTTCGCAGCGATAAAGAAGTCGCTGGTTGGGTCGAATCGCAGAATAAAGTCACCAATGCTTATCTCGATAACCTGCCAGGGCGAGATATCTTTAGGGCGCGGCTGAAGGAGTTGTACAACTATGAGAAGTTCACCATTCCGATCGAAAAAGGCGGACGATATTTCTACTTACGTAACTCCGGTGTTCAGAACCAGCTTGTCCTCTATGTCCGCGACAGTGTGGATGGTGCAGGGCGGGTGCTAATCGATCCCAACAGTTGGGCAAAGGATGGGGCGACCGCGCTGGCTGAATGGTCGGCGGACGATGACGGCACTCGCGTGGCTTATGCAGTGCAGGATGGCGGCACGGACTGGCGTACGATTCGGGTGCTGGATGTCAACACGAGCAAGGTGATGGACGATGAGGTCAAATGGGCGAGGTTCACTAGCATCGCCTGGGCTAAGGACGGGGCTGGCTTTTTCTACGCTCGTTTCCCCGAACCGAAGCAGGGCACAGCGTCCCAGGCAAGCGTGGAAAATCATGCCGTCTATTTTCACGCGATCGGTACGCCCCAAGCGAAGGATCGGCTGGTATTTGCAACCCCAGACCAGCCGACTATGGTGCATTCCTTAGTGAGCGTCACCAAAGACGGGCGTTACATCACGATCTTTTCTACGCCTGGTTCTTTGGTAGCCAACTTACTGACGGTGGTAGACCTGAATAGCTCCGACTGGAAACCCCGCAAGCTCGTCAGTAAGCTCGATTATTTATGGGGCGTTGTGGGCAATGTGGGGACGAAATTCTTCCTCGAAACGACCAAGGATGCGCCCCGCCTCAAGGTAGTGACGATGGACATCGCCGCCGCCGATCCGGTTATCACAGATGTGGTACCGGAGCAGGATTCGGTGCTGAACGGCGCATCATTGGTCGGCGGGCGATTGCTGCTGTCCTATATGGTTGACGTGAAAACGGAGGTCAGGCGATATACTCTTGATGGCAAGGCTGACGGCATAGTGAAGCTACCTGGTATTGGTACTGCGATCGGCTTTGAGGGCGGCATGGAGGACAAGGAAACCTTCTTCGGCTTCACCAGCTTCAACGCTCCAGGCATTATCTATCGATACGATGTCGGCAGCAACACGGCGCGCGCGTGGAGCGAGGCAAAGGTGGGGATGGATCTCAACCGGATCGCGGTCGAACAGCGTTTTTACACCTCGAAGGATGACACCCGTGTCCCGATGTTTATCGTCCGGCGCAAGGATGTAATTGGCCCAGCACCGACCCTGCTTTATGCCTATGGAGGCTATGGTCTAATCGACTCTCCCTCCTTCTCACCGGAGCGGCTGGCGTGGGTGGAACAGGGCGGAGTGTTCGCGATCGCCTATATTCGTGGCGGCGGCGAATATGGCAAGGTATGGCACGAAGCAGGTCGCCGTCAGAACAAGCAGAACGTCTTCGATGATTTCATCGCGGCAGGCGAGTATTTGAAGGCGCAGGGGATCGCGTCACCAGACGGCTTGGCGATTCAGGGCGCGTCGAATGGTGGCCTCCTGATCGGTGCGGTAGTCAATCAGCGACCGGATTTGTTCGCTGCCGCGCTGCCACAGGTCGGCGTGATGGATATGCTCCGCTTCGATAAGTTCACAGCCGGAAAATTGTGGGTAGACGAATATGGGTCTGTGGAACAGGAAGCGGATTTCCGTAACCTCTTCAAATATTCGCCTTATCACAACATCCAATCCGGCAAGGACTATCCCGCGATCCTCGCCACCACTGCCGATACGGACGATCGGGTGGTGCCAGGACACACCTTCAAATATGTCGCCGCGCTCCAGGCGGCGGATATCGGCCCCAAGCCGCACCTCGTCCGCATCGAGACGCGCGCGGGTCATGGCGCGGGCAAGCCCACCGACAAGATTATTGAGGAAACGGCGGATCTGTGGGCTTTTGCCGCTCGCTGGACAGGGCTGGATGTGAAGTAGGCGAATCGTTGGCGTAGCCTACCGGAGGTAATCGCCGCATTGAAAAGAGCACGAGTTGTGTAGTCCAACCAGAATTTATTCACCCCACACCAATATGCAAACATTCGGAATTCTCGGCTTCACGTTTGGACTAATCGCATTTGCGATGGTCAACAAACTCGCCAAAGATGTTAAGAACCTACAGCGGCAGATGGAAGACATCAAACAGCGACTTTTTCTTGCCCAGGACTCCTGAGCACCGCGTCGCGCACAACAGCCTAAATAAGGCAAATCCGAACATTCGATCGCAAGTTTCAAGACTAGAAACAGTGTCCTGACCAATAAATGATCAGGTTGAAGAATCGATATTTCGATCCAGTTTAGATCGAATGATTCAAATTAAAGATTAACTACTGGATCTTGAGTGTTTGGACTTGAATAAGCCTTGTAAAATGAAAGTATAAAAATAAAATTGTTGCCAACAATTAATCAACCAACTCTAGGGTTTAAAGGCTCGACTCTCCAAAGGAGTATCACGCATTTAACGAATATTCGCCAAGAGAAAAACATGACTACTAAAAATAACAGCATCTTCAAAATTGATAATGTTAAATCCATCAAAATGAACATTCATCAGGAGAAAATATGACCGCCAATCTTGTCAGCAATGTATAAAATTCAGAAAATCAAACAAAGGAGCATACTATGAAATCTAATACTTATCTCTTTTTCAACGGTCAATGTGCAGCAGCATTTAAGTTCTATGAGCAGTGTCTAGGTGGCAAAATCACCTCAATGATGACCTACGGAGATTCGCCAATGGCAGAGCAAGCGTCCTCTGAATCACACGATCGAATTATGAATGTCATCTTAACTGTGGGCGATGTTGTATTGATGGGTTCTGACGCTCCGCCTGAGAACTTTAATCAACCACAAGGTTTTGATGTGAATCTCGAATTTGACAATGTGGCAGAAGGAGAGCGCGTATTCAACGCATTGGCAGAAAACGGCACGGTCAAAATGCCATTACAGAAAACTTTCTGGACAGAAGGTTGGGGAATGCTGGTCGATAAATTTGGCATTCCCTGGATGATTAACTGCGGACAAACAACATAATTATTTGATCGGGTAAACGGCACTCCTAACCTTAAACCCTTTACCCGATCAATCGAATAATTTTCAAGCTTTGGATCTTATTCAATCCTCGCTCCTAAGATGATATCCATTCATCAAAATCAAAGCATCTATATAAATCAAAAGGAGATCTAAAATGTCACAAAAAACAATCGAAACTAAAAAACAGTCTTCAGATCTGCCCACACCCAGTACTGAACACAAGCAATTGGGCGTATGGGTCGGCAAGTGGAATGCCGAAGGACAGTCTTATGCCGAAGGACATTCTAATGAGAGCTTGCAAGTCTCGTCCGTCAAAATGACATCAGTGGAAACCTTCGAGTGGCTATTGGACGGTTTCTTTCTGGTTCACCGCTGGGATGGGCGTGTCGGCAACGCGCAGTTCAAGGGTATGGAAGTCATGGGCTATGATGCTTCGAGCCAAACATACTGCTCGCGCTTTTTCGACAATGCTGGTAATGCCCCGACTTACCAAGTAACTGTCCGCGACAATGTTTGGACGTATATCGGAGAATTACAACGCGCCACATTTGCATTTAGCGACGACGGCAATACAATGACGACCCATTGGGATTGGAAAAAAACCGACGGCGAGGATTGGTTGCCCTTGTGTGATTTGAAGGTGACTAAGGTCAAGTAGGAAGCATCGGTCACTCGCTTTTTCGATCGGCAGCGTTCGCGAGCGTTCGCCTTGCGAAATCGGCAGTTACTCCATAAGTAAAAGTGGCGGTTTCGCTTAAAATCTTTTCGCGATCGCTCAACGGATGCGGCGAGTCTCTTGCATGAGAGGCTACGCCAACGCAATAGGCTTATCGAATTTTAACGCGGTCTGAGCAACACGGCTTGAATACCATAATAATTTTTTCGAGGATATATTCATGGCAAATTTTGTTTTAGTTCCAGGCTATTGGCTCGGCGGTTGGGCTTGGAAAAATGTAACCAACGTTTTGCGCGAGAAAGGACACGCGGTTTATCCCGTAACTTTGACTGGTTTGGGTGAGCGCGTTCATCTCGGTTGCGCACAAACCAATCTCGACACGCACGTTGCCGATGTCGTCAATCTCATTAAATACGAAGAACTCGACGATGTTTATCTCGTTGGTCATAGTTACGCCGGAATTGTCATCACCCAAGTTGCCGATAAAATTCCCGAACGCCTTGCTAAATTGATTTATGTTGATTCCGTACCTTTGCCAGACGGAGCGGCGCACATTGAATTTTATCCTCCCGAACAAATCGCCGAGTTTGAAAAAGCGATTGTCGAACACGGCGACGGCTGGAAACTGCCACTTCCGCCTTGGAAGGAAATGAACAAAGGCGGCGAGTTGAAAGATTTAACTGAAGAAGATAAAACTCATATCGAAAAATTGGCGACGGCGCAACCGTTCAATGCTTCGCGTCAGAAACTCAGTCTGAAAAATTCGGCGCGGCGAGAGTTGCCGAAAATTCTTGTCTTAACTACTTTCACCACCGAGCAAGTCAAAAAATTAGTTGACAGCGGCGCACCGCTTTTCCAAGAAATCACCGACCCGAATCTAACTTTTGTCGAACTACCGACCGGACATTATCCGATGTTTTCGCGCTCTATCGAATTAACTGAAATTCTGCTCGAAACCTTGTCAAGTGAAAGCGGCGGATATGTGAGCCTTTGCCGCTCATTGGACGGGGCTGAAGGTGAAGCCAGCGAAATGATGGTCAACTCTACAACTGATTAACAACGAGGAGAACAAATCATGATGAAGATCGGAATTATTATCGGCAGCACACGACCGGGACGGGTTGGCGAATCCGTCAGTCGCTGGGTTTTGCAAGTCGCGCAGGAGCGCAAAGATGCAGAGTTTGAACTGGTAGATATTCAAGATTTCAATTTACCGCTGCTAGACGAACCTTTTCCTGCCTCAATGGAACAGTATTCAAAACCGCACACTAAGATTTGGTCGGCAAAGATTGATTCTTTCGATGGCTATGTCTTTGTAACGCCGGAATATAATCACGCGACATCAGGCGCACTTAAAAACGCGATTGATTTTCTCTACCGCGAATGGAACAACAAAGCCGCTGGTTTCGTTGGCTACGGCGGATTAGGCGGGACACGAGCGGTCGAGAGCCTGAGATCGATCGTGGGCGAGTTGGAAATCGCCGACGTTCGCTCTCAGGTTGCGCTTTCACTCAAGACCGACTTCGAGGATTTTAGCGTATTCAAGCCTGCTGCTCATCAAGCGAAGTCGGTCAACAAGATGCTTGACCAAGTGATTGCTTGGAGCGGCGCGTTGAAAAATTTACGGGAGACTAACATTAAAAATAATGAAAATCAACGTTAGACAGCGGAGCTTTACACCATGAAACCCACCAAACGCACTTCAATCGTGAATATTCGTGACCCTCGCTGCGGTGCTGTGATTCCGAGTCAATGGACTTTGCAGACTCAGGATTCTCAACGCGCGGCTGCTGAGGCTGCATTATCTGCCATGCCCGCTGCGCCAGGGCTACTTTGCTTTAGTCTGTTTCGCGGTCTTGATGATTTCACTTTGTTTCTTTTGTCCCAATGGATCGATGAGCCTGCACGGGATGCCTATATCGCCGTCAGTTCTAAGCCACGAGCCGTAGTCGATGAGGCGTTACCAAACATTGTGCGTGACTGGCGTTACCCGTCCAGCTTCTACCGAAGTTTCATTGGCGATGAATCTGCCGGACTAGGTTGCCTCGTTGTCGTGCGGCAGCCACTCAGAGGTAATGACCATCAAATTCAGCGCAATTGGGTCGATACCGTAATAGCGGCGTTGGAATCGCAGGTAGAACCAGCACCCGGCTTGGGCGCGGCGAATTTCTTTCTTTCCACTGACGGTACGCACGTGCTCAATTTGGGCGAATGGAAGAGTGCGGACGCGCACCGCAGTTGGCTGAGTCGAGAACGAAGGGGTGAGTCATCTGAGTGGCAAGCAGTACTTTCGCATCCTGGCGCAGTGTCAGGTGGCGACGTGCGGCGTTATGAGTTTCTCGGTGCAGTAGAACCTGTCGAAAGCTACATCAACAAATAGCACCTATTCGTTCCTACTTCACAAGCATTTCAGATGAATAATATCCGGCGTAAATGTCTTTTGAGTTGGCAAATTCCATCGATCGGATTTGGGCTAACATTTCTCTTAGGCTTGGGGTTTAGTTCCTCCAATCTAGACATTAAATCGGAAGTTCAGTCTGTGGGATTGGTAATATTCGCTGTATTAGTAACGATCGGTAGTTATTACACCGTTCGAGCTTTTCGCTCTTACCAACGCTACCAAAATAAAGACTATCTCAAATATGCGATCGCCGGATTATTAGCCAATCTCTTGCTCATCTTCTTCATTACAACCAGCATTAGTACGATCGATGCCATGAATCATCCTGCGAATATAACCAAGCATTCACTAGCAGAATTCAAGCCTTCGTCGAGTGCCTCTAAACTACCAATTTGGATTGATACAGACCCAGCTTGCGGTCAAAGCGCGACCAGTGATGTGGATGATTGTTGGGCATTGATGCTGGCACTTCGTTCGCCAGAACTCAATATTCGGGGCATCAGCACAACTTTTGGTAATACCAAAGGTGAAACTGCTCTTCAAGTTGCGCGTCAAGTAATTAGGCACTTAGGCGGTGCAAGTCAGTCAAACCGCACGCCACAGATCTATCAGGGTAGCCATTCTTCAGGCAGTCCAGAGTGGAAATCGACCCAGGCATCGGCAGCAATCGCCGCCGCATTACGCCAGGAAAAGCTGACGATTATCGCTCAGGGGCCATTGACAAATATCGCAACAGTTATTGTCAATTATCCCGATCGGGTGAAGAATATCGATCGCATTGTCATCGTGGCAGGAAAACGACCGGGTGATTTATTTCATCCCGGACAGCAATGGTGGTTTCATTTCCGCGATTTCAATATCCGTAAAGATACACCCGCCGCCAAAATCGTTTTGGATTCTGGCATTCCGTTGATACTCACCCCATTTGAACTGGCGACAAAGGTGACGATTACGCGATCTGA
>JANPJH010000228.1:0-16051 GCA_031425415.1 Chamaesiphon sp. VAR_61_metabat_425
AGCCTTCAGCCAAGCGTAAATCTAAAGGTACATAATAAAAACGTTGCAACTAATACCAGGAGATGATTCATGTCTAACGCAACTGAAGAACTACAAAACTTAAATTAAATAAGTCGAATTGTTGAGAACCCGTCTAAGAGATAAGTACATGGACATTAATGCATCGATAATTGACCAAAGATTAGCATCAGTAGTTAACAATATTCGCCAACAGTCTGCTGAAGAATTGCACATCACAGATGAAGGTAGAATCAAGTCCCTCGCCTTTGTATATTTGTGTGTCAAAACCATCTTGGATTTAGAAGATAGTGACGTTTTCGATTGCCTCACAGAAGGCAGTGGGGACTTTGGTGTAGATGCCATGCACATTTCCGAGGAGTATGATGGTGAGTTTACAGTTAGCTTGTTTCAGGCAAAATACAAAAATAAGTTAGCAGGAGATTCCAACTTTCCCCAAGAAGGGATCGAAAGTTTAATTAATGCAATTCAATACTTATTTAATCCAGCGGCTAAACTAGAACATATTAATCAACGACTACTAGCAAAAGTGGAAGAAGCACGTAGCTTGATTCGGGATGGTTACATCCCACAAGTTCGAGCATTAGCCTGCAATAACGGCCTGAATTGGAATGCAGCGACACAGGAAGCGATCGATCGCACGGGTTTCGGGGATCAAGCTACATGGGAGCATGTTAATCACGAACGCTTGGTCAAAATACTGCAAGCCTCCAAACCCGTGAAAGATTCTTTGCAACTAAGTGGCAAAGCGATCGTTGAGGATATGGAATTTAGCCGCGTATTAGTCGGCAGAATTTCCGTCACCGAAATCGCCGCACTGATCGATCGACACGGTGAACGATTATTAGAGCGGAATATTCGTCGTTACTTGGGCTTGCAAGGTAATCGTGTTAATGAGGGGATCAGAAATACTCTAACCAGCGACGAAAAAAACAATTTCTACTTTTACAATAATGGAATTACCCTCACTTGTGAAAGCTTTTCATACAACGCTTTGCAAGATGGTAATTATCAGGTGCGGGTCGAGAACTTACAAATTATCAACGGTGGACAAACATGTTTAACTATATTCAAAACTTTGCGTGAACCAAATTTGCTTCACAAAAATGCTCAAGCCTATGTGTTACTGCGACTTTATCAATTGCCTCAGGAAAATGAAGGTTTAGTTCAAAAAATTACTTATGCGACTAATAGTCAAAATCCAGTAGATCTGAAAGATTTACGAGCGAATGACGAACTCCAGCAACGGCTAGAAATAGATATTCAGCAGCTAGGCTTCAATTACCGCCGCAAGCGTTCTGATGCTAGTAACCGTTCGATCGATATTACGTCAGGCGTAGCTGCTGAAGCCATATTATCTGTTTGGCGAGAAAAGCCGCATCAAGCAAAGTTCTTCTCGCGTGAGCATTTTGGCAAACTTTATGACACAATCTTCACCAATCAACTGAGCGGATCGCAAGTTGTCATTGCCGTTCAGCTCTACAGAATTGCCGAAAATCGTCGCAAAAGACCAAATCCGCACGATCCAGATGTTGTTCGCTATGCTTCATGCTTTATTGCCATGCAGATGGGACGAAGGCTGCTTGCTGATTTGAAGATTCAGATTAAAGATATTAGCCATCAGAATTTTGAATCTGCACAGGATCTGATCGAACAAAATAGCGAAGCCTATTTCGATGTGGCGGTACAGGATATTCAACAGGCACTTCAAGCTCTTTACGGAGGACAAGAAATTTCCTTGCAACAGCTATCTGCAACCTTTCGGCGTGGCGATTTAATCAGTAGACTTTAACTTATCAAAATGACTCGTAAAACCGAAGTTTTCAATCTATGAGTACCCCGCTCTCAATTCCCGCAGTATCCGTCACCTACGCCCAAGATGGCACATCTACCAAACCCAATGCCCTGGGAATGCGCTCCATGCAGGAACGCGCCTACCAAAAGCGCGGCGAACAATACCTACTGATTAAATCACCCCCCGCCTCTGGTAAAAGTCGGGCACTGATGTTCATCGCCTTAGACAAACTAGCGAACCAAAGTCTCAAGCAAGCGATCATCGTCGTGCCCGAAAAAGCGATCGGCTCCAGCTTCCACAATGAACCCCTCAGCAAATACGGCTTTTGGGCTGATTGGCAAGTCGAACCCAAATGGAACCTCTGTGATGCCCCAGGGGGCGACAACGGTGGCAAAGTAGAGGCGGTGAATAAATTCCTCGCCACCGATGCTCAAGTCCTAGTCTGCACCCACGCTACCTTCCGCTTTGCCGTAGACAAATTTGGGATCGAAGTTTTTGACGATCGGCTGATCGCCGTCGATGAATTTCACCACGTTTCCGCCAACCCCGACAACAAGCTCGGCGACCACATCCGCCAGCTCATGACCCGCGATAAAACCCACATCGTCGCCATGACTGGCTCCTACTTTCGCGGCGATGCTGAGGCTGTCTTGCACCCCGACGATGAATCCAAATTCGACACCATTACCTACACCTACTACGAACAGCTCAACGGCTACCAACACCTCAAACAGCTCGATATTGGCTATTACTTCTACGCAGGTAGCTACACCGACGAAATCATGCAAGTGCTGAACCCCAACGAGAAAACCATTCTGCACATTCCCAACGTCAATTCCCGCGAGAGCACCAAAGACAAGATCCGCGAGGTCGAGCATATCATCGAGGAACTCGGCGAATGGCAAGGCACCGATCCCGAAACGGGGTTTCAACTAGTCAAAACCGCCGACGGCAAGATGCTCAAAATCGCCGATCTGGTAGACGATGACCCCGCCAAGCGAGATAAAGTCGCCACCGCGCTCAAAGACCCCGCCCACAAAAACAACCGCGATCGCGTCGATATCATCATCGCTCTCGGCATGGCAAAAGAAGGCTTCGACTGGATTTGGTGCGAACACGCCCTGACGATCGGCTACCGTTCCAGCCTGACCGAAATTATCCAAATCATCGGTCGCGCCACCCGCGATGCACCGGGCAAAACCCGCGCCCGCTTCACCAACCTAATTGCCGAACCCGATGCCAGTGAAGCCGCCGTCACTGAAGCCGTGAACGACACCCTCAAAGCGATCGCCGCCAGCCTGCTGATGGAACAAGTTCTCGCCCCCCGCTTCGAGTTCAAACCCAAACGTCCCGACAATGAGTCGACACCAGGATTCGACTACGGCGCAGACGGCTACGATCCGAGCAAGTGTAACGTCGGCGTTAATCCGGCAACGGGTCAAATTCAGCTAGAAATTAAGGGACTATCCGCACCTAAGAGCAAAGAGGCTGAACGCATTTGCCGTGATGATTTGAACGAACTAGTAACTGCCTTTGTCCAAGACAAACCCACAATCGAACGCGGGTTATTTGACGAGGAGCTAGTACCCGAAGAACTCACCCAAGTACGAATGGGCAAAATCGTCAAAGAGAAATTCCCCAACTTAGATGAAGAAGATCGCGAAGCAGTGCGTCAACACGCGATCGCCGCCCTCAACCTCGTCCAACAAGCCAAGCAAACCGTAAACGCAGTGGGTGGAACCTATACGATCGATCCCAGTGTCACCGATCCCAATCCTAGCGATGCCCCCAAAAATACCGCCCTCATCGATGGGATACGACAGTATGCACTATCGGTGACAGAGCTAGACATGGATTTGATCGATCGCATCAACCCCTTTGGCGAAGCCTATGCCATCCTCTCTAAGTCCATGAGCGAAGAACGACTGCGGCAGGTGGCAGAAGTAATTGCCGCCAAACGCATCACCTTGAGCCTAGAAGAAGCACGGGAATTAGCTAAACGGGCAAGTCGCTTCAAACAACAAAAAGGCAGACTACCCTCCCTCACGGCGGCAGACCCCTGGGAAAAACGCATGGCGGAAGGGGTGGCTTTCCTGACGCGCAAAGTGAAGGAGGAAAAAGATGTCTAAGTACACCACCGATGAAGATTTAGAGCTACTCGCTGAATTAGGTGTAGAACTTGCCCCCGAACCATCCGGTCAGCGTTCAGCCAAGGAAGAGCGCATCATTGCCGGATTCGAGGAAATCGAACGGTTTGTGGCAGAACGGGGCAGATTGCCCCAGCATGGCGAAGAGCATGATATTTTTGAACGGCTCTATGCCGTGCGGCTCGATCGACTACGGGAATCGGCAGAATGTCGTGCCGTTTTAGAGCCACTAGACTCTCGAAGACTGTTAGATGTTAATACCAGCCTCACCCCAGCAGCAAACCTTGATGATGAAACACTGCTGGCATCCCTCGGCATCGATCCAGCCTCAGAGCACGATGTGACTCAGCTTACCCATGTCCGGTCGCGCCAGGAAATCAAAGCCGCCGAAGAAATCGCCCAGCGCACCCTCTGCCCAGACTTCGACAGGTTTAAACCGATCTTTGACCAAGTACAGCGCGATTTAAAAACAGGGGCACGACAAACCATCAAATATCAAGATAATGCAGCCGTCAATCGAGGCGATCTGTTTATCCTTGACGGGCAAAAAGTTATAGTGGTCGATATCGGTGAGCTATTTATTAGTGACTATGGACGGCAAGACAGAAGACTGCGGGTAGTTTATGACAACACTACCGAAAGCGACCTGCTGCTGCGATCGCTCCAGCGTGCTTTAAACAAGGACAAAGCTAGCCGCCGCATCATCAACCCAGACTTAGGCTCACTCCCACTGTTTTCGCAAATTGAAGCAGCAGATGATTTGCCGACGGGTTACATCTACGTGCTCAGGAGCAAATCAGAACATCCCTTCATTGCTGAAAATCGATCGGTTATTCACAAAATCGGTGTCACCAGCGGCGACGTGAACAGCCGGATTGCCAATGCCAGAAAAGACCCCACCTATTTACTTGCAGACGTAGAAATTGTTGCCACCTTCAAACTGGCAAATATTAACAGCAAGGGACTTGAGGCACTCCTGCACAAGTTTTTCGGCAGTGCTCGGTTGGATTTGGAGTTGAAGGATCGCTTTGACATCCCCGTAAAACCGAGAGAGTGGTTCTTTGTGCCATTGAATGCGATCGAGGAGGTAATTGCAAAAATCCAGGAGGGAACTATCGATCGATTCCGATACGATCCACAAACAGCCAGTCTCGTGAGATCATAGCATAGCCGTCACTAAGACGATGCTTGCTGCCCAGTTAGATTATTTCATTCTGAATTAATCTAACCCCTATCCCCTAACCCCTATCCCCTAATTTATGTCATATTCCCTGATAATTCACGGTGGTGCTGGTGCCCTTGAAGATCTGAAATACGAAGCCAGCGAAGCAGCCTTTAGACAGAGTATCATCGCAATCTTAGAACAAGGTCGGGTGCGATTAGAACGCGGGGACAGTGCCTTAGATGTAGTCGAATATTGCGCCAGTCTGCTCGAAGACGACAAGTTATATAATGCTGGCTGCGGTTCGGTGCTCAATGCTGATGGCAAAGTAGAAATGGATGCTGCCCTCATGGACGGACGCGATTTGCGGGCGGGGGCGGTGGCTGGTCTCAAAAATATTAAAAATCCCATCTCCCTCGCCCGTCGCGTTTTAGAGCATGGCGAACATGTGTTGCTCATGGGTGATGGCGCGTTGGAATTTGCTAAATTTTGTGAGATTGAAACTTACCCTGACGATTACTTCATCACCGAGGCGCGAATTAAGCAGCTAGCCGAAGCTCAGGTAGCCGGACGGATGACTCTGGATCACGAACGGATTAAGCCATCTCAAAAGCTCGGTACTATCGGTGCTGTTGCACGAGATCTCCACGGCAATCTCGCAGCGGCAACATCGACAGGTGGATTGGTGAATAAACGCTGGGGACGGGTTGGCGATACGCCCATCGTCGGGGCGGGAGTGTTTGCGGATAATGAAACCTGTGCGGTGTCGGCAACGGGTTATGGCGAACAGTTTTTACGCACAGTGCTAGCGAAAACAATTTCCGATTTTGTCCAGTTTCGAGGGATGGATGCAGCCGCTGCAACGCAGGCAGGAATTGAATATCTGGTGGCGAAGGTGAATGGAGAGGGTGGGGTAATTGCGATCGATAATGCCGGTCGCTGTGCTGCTGCTCAGTCTACCTCTGGTCTGATTCGCGGTTGGATTGAGCTGGGGGGAGAGGCGCACTGTAAGTTAGGTTAATTGGAATCAAGGGTTTCGTTAAGATCGAAGCCTTGAGATCGTCTGTCGGCAAGATATCACTCAGTAAATCCTACTGGGCGATATCTTGCCGGCTTTTTTATCGATCGAGATCGACCCTTGGCAAAGCTATTATCATGAATCCTCACTTTAGATCGTGCTGCTGAGTAGTTTCGCGATCGTCTCAACCAACTCTTTCGCTCGATCTGTCTCGATCTACAACAATTTTTAAAACTACAAAATTAGAACACTTGTTTTCTGTATTTACGCATTATTTTTTAAGATGCTGATTATTTAATTAAAAATGTATATTAAAAACATCTACAGTTTTATAAAAAATATGTACTTAAAATTAAGTATTTTTAAAGATGCTCGAATGGTTTGACTAGCTAGAGAAGAGATTAGAGGAAACACGCAACGCCTGAAAGTAGTATGTTGTCTGGAACATATCACACGAAGGTCTTCAAGTCGATCGGGGTTTTGGGACTGATTGGATATTGAGGTGGGGGAAATTTATGAATCAACTTGACCGCTCGATCGAGATTAGGCAGACATAAACAAATATCATCCCAAATCGGTCTATTTTCACCTTGAGAGCTAGCAATTCAGTTGAAATAGGGAAAGACATGTAAATGTGGTTTTGCTGCTAAACAAGCCAATTTAGCGATGAGTTGTAGCGATCGGCAGTAAATTTAGGCCCAGCACAGGGGAATGATAACTCTTGAGTAGTTAAATCTTTGGCCATGTCCATTCCCGATTTTCAGACAATTATGCTCCCATTGCTCGAACTTGCTGGGGATGGCTAAGTTCTTATAACAAGCCAAATCATATCTCCCCGCAGATATTAAAGTTGTCCTCATCGACGGGGCGCAATTAGCAAATTATGCGGTCGAGGTTAATCTCGGTGTTTCGGTTGTCTGTGAATATCAAATTAAATGCTTAGATCTCGACTATTTTGAGGGCGAATAGTTTGGTAAAAGCACGATTAAAATCAAAACCGAAACTGAACAAGCTTTGCAAGTAATTTTGGGTGCATTTACTAACGGTAATTATGTCTAACAGGCCACCTCAAAAGCGATTCTCTTTCTGCTAAGGCAGACATTCTGCGAACAGCGATGCAGAACCAACGAGAGCAGAATTTGTACTAGTGAGTAGCCGGAGGGAGGATGTGGGTTGGATCAAGAGTGTGAAAAGATGAATTATCACACCCTTGCTTGTTCAATTCTAGTTCTATATGCCTTTTTAGACTTCCGAGTAAAATTATGAATTTGGGGACAAGACGGGAGGAGAAAGTACCTATAAGTGTAACTATAGGAACCTTAGATCGACTAAACTAGTACACCAAGGCTAAATTCGATCGAGCTTGTTTTTGATAAAAATCTACTCGATCGAGACGATCTCAAAGATTAGAAATACTCACAATAGTGGCAAATCTAGGTCTGGTGCTAAATTGATAATCATCGATTTGCTATAGGAGGAGATTTGCTAAAAATAGTCAGCGGTTTGAGAGTCTGTATGTCAGGGTTTGAATACGAACATTTACACCTAAAAATTGGCGATCGAGTCATAACTCATCGAGAACATTTCGAGCGGTTTAACTCTTGTCTCAGCTTCTTCAGTATGCCCAGTTAAAGCTTTGTGATCCACTAGCTTTGCCCAGCGGATCGTCCTTTAAAATAACGAACAGATAAAGATCTAGAAATAGTTAACAGGATTTTAAGAACATGGCACAAGGACAACTAACGGTCGTTATTACTGGAGCATCTTCAGGGGTAGGTTTATATGCAGCCAAAGCAATGGCGAAACGGGGATGGCACGTAGTGATGGCATGTCGAAATTTAGATGCGGCAAAAACAGCCGCTCAAGGGGTGGGAATGTCCCCTGATAGTTACTCCATCATGCATATAGATTTAGGCTCCTTGGAGAGCGTTCGTCAGTTCGTAGCGGACTTCCGCGCTAGTGGGAAGACACTGGATGCTTTGGTATGCAACGCGGCGGTTTATTTGCCCCTATTGAAAGAGCCGATGCGATCGCCAGAAGGTTATGAGTTAAGTGTGGCTACCAATCATTTTGGGCATTTTCTCTTGTGTAATTTGATGCTAGAGGACTTAAAAGCTTCATCTGCACCAGATCGACGGTTGATTATTTTAGGCACTGTGACGGCGAATTCTAAGGAGTTGGGGGGCAAGATTCCGATTCCCGCACCAGCAGATTTAGGCGATCTGCAAGGATTAGCGGCTGGGTTTAAAGCACCGATTTCGATGATCGATGGGAAGCCGTTTAAAGCGGGGAAGGCTTATAAGGATAGTAAATTGTGCAATATGCTGACGAGTCGGGAGCTTCATCGTCGGTATCATGACTCGACGGGGATTGTGTTTAATACTCTCTATCCTGGTTGTGTGGCAGATACACCTCTATTTCGGAATAGTTATCCGCTGTTTCAAAAGATCTTCCCCTGGTTCCAGAAGAATATTACGGGGGGTTACGTGACTCAGGAGTTGGCTGGGGAACGGGTGGCTCAAGTGGTAGCAGATCCTGGGTTTAAGCAGTCTGGGGTGCATTGGAGTTGGGGTAATCGCCAAAAAGAGGGTCGTCAATCATTCGTCCAGGAGTTATCTGCAAAGGCTAGCGATGATAAGGCTGTGAAAATGTGGGATTTGAGTGCGAAGTTAGTGGGATTAGTCTAGATCGCGCAATCATCAATAGGGGTAATTGATCGATTACCCCTATTTTCTTTTAAAGATATTATCTTTTTTAAATTCAAAATCGGCACTTAAAATTAAAAACATATCTAAAAAATAAAAACACTTTTAATTTAAAAACAAGTATAAATAAACTAAAAGTGTAAATGCAAAAAAATTGCATTTTTCTCTAAAATAAGCGTATTTTGTGATTAGATTAGCAAATTTGAGAGTTTTAGAGATCGCTCGACAGTAAAATTCCATCTAATCCATCCTGAAACAGATCGCGAAACTACTCCGGCAGTCGATCAAAAGTGAGGATTCAACAGATGAGTATCAAACCAAGCAAAATTAGGAGACTGTAAGAGAGTGTTGCAGCCGCATTACGATTCAAATGAGATATCCAGTTGGCAATTGGCATGGGGTCAGGTTGATGCAACTACCGCAACCTGGCGGGATGAGCGGGTGGCAATCTGGGCGGGACACTCACAAGTGGCAATTAGTCCAAACCAGCGGTTTGTCGTGACTGGAGATGTGTGGTTGAGCGATCGATCTCAACGATTGGAACCGAGCGGGAGCAGTGTAGTCACAGATTTGGAGCTAATTGCGATCGCCTGGGAGGATTGGGAAATTGCTACCTTTGATAAGCTGGTGGGGATGTTTGGGTTAGCAGTGTGGGATCGGGAGCGGGCGGAATTGTACTTGGGACGCGATCGATCTGGGGCGCGGACGGTTTATTACACGACGACGGGAGCGACTAGGTGGGTGTCGTCAAAGTTGCGAGATTTGGCACCATATCGATCGAATGAGCTAGATGAGATTGCCTTGCGGGATTATTTATGCTGTGCCTTCGTTCCAGGCGATCGAACCATGTGGGCACAAGTTCGCGAAATTAGACCAGGAAGTTGTTTGAGTCTACCGAGTGGGGAGATTAGGGCAGACTGGCAAGTGCGGGAACAGGTACGGGAGTCCGAGCTATCGCTGGAGGTGTGGGGGGAGAAGTTGCTGGGTTTATTAGAGTGTGTGACTCAGGCATGTTTATCCAGAGATGAGCCTGTAGGGGTATTTCTGTCCGGTGGATTAGATTCCAGTTTGATTACCGCGTTGGCGGCGAAGTTACATTCAGCACCTGTGCATACTTACTCGATTCATTTTGGGCAGAAGTTAGCCAATGAATTAGAGTTTTCGAGTTTGGTTGCCAAATATTGCCATACCGAACATCATATTTTAGAGATTCCCCTGGCGCAGATGTGGCAGAAGTTGCCAGAAACAATGGCGGTACTCGACGATCCGATCGGCGATCCGTTGACTGTGCCAAACTTATTATTAGGGCGATTGGCGCGACAAGATGTGAGGATTGTCCTCAATGGCGAGGGGGGAGATCCTTGCTTTGGAGGGCCAAAAAATCAACCGATGATGATTCATAGTCTGTATCGGGATGGGCATGATTCGACTTTAACGGCTTATCTTCAGTCATTTCAGAAGTGTGCGAATGATTTACCTCAATTGCTCAAACCAGATCTTTGGGCACGGGTAAAGTCTGCACCATCGGTATTCGAGCCAGATTTGAACGCCGAGGCGAGTTATTTGAATCGGTTGATGGCGTTAAATATTAAATTTAAAGGAGCCGATCAGATTATGACGAAGGTGAATAATTTGACTCAGGCAGCGGGATTGGTGGGAAGATCGCCTTTATTCGATCGACGGGTAATTGACTTTAGTATGCAGGTTCCGCCTAAATATAAGCTGAATGGGACGATCGAAAAAGCGGTATTAAAGCAAGCAGCGGCAGGTTTATTGCCCAGTTCGATTATTCATCGTCCTAAAAGTGGGATGATGGTACCCGTTCAGCTTGGGTTCCGCGATTATTGGCAGCGACAAGCACGAGGGTTATTATTGAATCGGAGTGCGAAGATTTCGCCCTATCTTAATGATGCCCCAATCCGGGAGTGGCTGAATTATCAAGGCGATCTTTGGGGACGTTATGGGGTGAAGTTATGGTTGTTATCGAGTCTAGAATATTGGTTGCAAGCAAATTAGGTCGCAACTGGTTAGGTTTTCGATCTAGCTTACCTAAATTAACGTTTGCTGCTAACCGAAACTTTCGATCGTATAGACACGACTACCCGAATTATCGAAGCTTGCGCGCCGTCTTCTGCTAAGGCAGACGCTACGCGAACGGCGGTCCAGATCGTGTCTGCAAGGTATTGCTAAATAAAAAACGCGTCATGAAAAACATCTTTAGCTGCCACGATCGATAACTACCAACTAATACTAACCTACACTGATGATAACCTGACTCGATCGGGTTTATGCCTTGCCGCATCTTAGCCGAGTTAAAATGATACTAATCACGCCTGGAGATTCATCAAGAGAAAGCATGAATACCTCGATCCTCACCAAATCAGTCATACTGCCGCCACTCGAAAATGGCGATCGTCTCACTCGTGCTGAATTCGAGCGCAGGTACACCGCGATGCCCCAAGTTAAAAAAGCTGAATTAATTGAAGGAATCGTCTATATGAGTTCTCCCGTGCGCGTAATTCACAGTCAACCTCACGGCTCGATTATGGGTTGGTTGTGGGTTTATAGTGCGGCGACTCCTGGTGTAGGTGCTCATGATAACCCAACCGTGCGTCTCGATGCCGATAACGAACCCCAACCCGATTCGGTCTTGAGAATCGAACAGGGTGGACAATCGAGCATTAGTGAAGATGACTATATCGAAGGCGCACCAGAATTAGCGATCGAAATTGCAGCTAGTAGTGCCTCCTACGATTTACATGACAAACTCCGCGTTTACCGTCGAAATGGGGTGAGGGAATATATCGTGTGGCGCACTTATACCCAGCAGATTGACTGGTTTTATCTCGAAGAAGGTGAGTATAAATCTCTATTGCCAGATGAGGCGGGGATTATCCGCAGCCGCCAATTTCCAGGCTTGTGGTTGGCTGTCGATCGATTGTTAGCAGGCGATCTCGCTACAGTTTTGCAAGTTCTCCAACAGGGCATCGCCACACCAAAACATCTTGCTTTTATCGATCGAGTCTAGTAATTTCCAAAAGCTAGCATCTGGATTGACAGCACCCGATCGACTGGATCGTTCTGCATCTAGCTACTCTAACTCAGCCGAGCGCGTCTAAAACTAACCTCTGGCAAGAAGATGAGTACTTGCGATTAGGGGAAACAGTGCAACCACAGATTGAATCTATATCGATTACAATGAGGACTTAAAAATTCAAAATAAAGTTATCTTAAAATTATATCTGAGAGATATTAATAAAATATTATGCAATCACTAGAAGTAAAATCAGTATTGCTTAACGTTGCCGATATGAAGCTGCGGGTCACGCCGGAGGAATTTGACCGCCTCTGTCAGCTAAACCGCGACCTGCGACTAGAGTTAACCAAGGATGGAGAATTAATTGTGATGCCTCCGACTGGTGGTGAAACTGGAAAACGGAATATCAATATAGCAGCCGATGTAGTCATCTGGAATCGCCAAACCGGATTAGGCGAAGCCTTTGACTCTTCAACGGGCTATGACTTTACAGCGTTCGGCGGCAGAAACCCATCGCCAGATGTTTCATGGATTGATAAGTCTCGACTAGAAGGAATCGATATTTCTGGTTTTATTCCAGTGGTTCCCGATTTTGTCATCGAGCTGCGATCTAAGAGTGACCTGTTGAAGGATGTGCGAGCCAAAATGGAGGAGTATCAACGAGTAGGCGTACGTTTAGGTTGGTTGATTAATCCTCAACAGCAACAAGTCGAGATTTACCGTCTGGGTCGGGATGTGGATGTGCAGCAATCTCCGGTTAGTTTGAGCGGTGAGGATGTACTGCCTGGGTTTACGCTCGATCTAAGCTCGATTTTTTGAGAATTACCCGAAACTTTCGATCGCATAGACACTACTACCAGAATTATTGATCCAAATCATTCCACCTAGATCACTGGTATCCAATTCTCGACTACTGGCAATACCGCGATCGAGAATTTGAATCAACCGCTGGGGTGTAAAACTCTCTAATTCCACATAATTACCCGCATCTAGCCACTCTAATTCAGCTGCTGTTAGGCTTTGGCGTATTTCTGATTCTATCCTGGTTGCTGCGGCTCCTGAACTGGTGGAGCGATGGACAAATAAATGGCGGGAATTGGTTAATACCTGACGGGGTAATAAGCCCAAATCGATAATCGTCGCACTACTATCTTGAAACCAGATTTGACTGGTGCGAAGTTGATGGACGAGTTGGACACCTGCTGGGCTAGCATCATGGAAGGCATAGACAATTAGATCGGGATTGCGACGCAACATTTGCAGTACGGTATCGAAGACGGCGGCGGGATAACCAGTTATGCTTAAAATCGCGCAGTTATTTTCAAAGTGGAAGTTATTGGCAATTAGAATTTGGGCGATTTCTGGACTATTGCACACTACTAATCGATCAAAACTATAATCGGTCACATCTAGATTTTGGTCGCGGACCTCGACTGATGCTGGCAATGCTGTCTCTGGTTTTGGCAGTAACTTATCGATCGAGCCATTCGATCGCGCCCAGATATTCAACCAGTCGATTAACTGTGTCGAGCTAATCGCAAATGAGTCAGGAATCTGCGCTGCACGACGTTTTTGAATTGTGCCCAGAACTAATGCTGCGATACCCAATATCGGCGTTAAAATATAACCTAGTCCAAAGTTCGTATTCAGGCTATAGAAGCCGCCCGCAATCAAGATGATAATTCCCAGAATTTGGAGAGCAGTGGCATAAGATTTACGAGTTTGGTAGCCAGAATCGAGAGAATTACTCTTGCGAAATAGTAAGTAAATCCAGAGAAAATTAAAGCCTATTAACACCAGTAAGAAAGAGATTTTGCCGATGACTATTGATAAGAATCCGCCGACAAAACCAGTCGTCCAAACATTGAAGAAAAGATATGCGACAACGGCCACAAGCCAATTAAATGATTGACGCTTCGATCGCTTATCCAGAAAGTATAGAAACTGTTTGGGTGAAAAAAATAGAGTATTTTTAGCAGAAATATCGGCGATCGCTTTCACAAAAAATGGGTCGGTAATTTTCGTACCTGTCATCGCCGTTGGCTCAAAGGCGAAGGGATGATTACAACTTTTACATCGCCCCTGATTAGCAGTGCGATCTTTGAGATTATTGTCAGTGTTGCATTGAATACACTTCATAGGTTGGAAAGGAAAAAGGGTAAGGGGAAAGCGGATGCATACGCCTTTGGCGGGGCTTTGCCCTACGCGCTGAGGTCTCCTCAGCGTGCGTTGCACCAAGCAGGGGAAAGGGTAAAGATCGCCTAATCCTGTTTATCTAACCATCCTGTAAATCCTGATTAAAGCGTTGATTAGTTAACAGAATACTATAATCATCTCGATCGCGAATGAGCCGATGGGTATTTTGCTCTAACAATACCTCTGCGGGACGAAGACGATGGAGAAAATGAGAAGACATTGCATAACCATAAGCACCAACGTCTAGAATAGCGATCGGCGATCCGATCGCGAGTTTTGGAAGTTGACAATTTCGTCCGAGATAGTCGCGAGAATAAGTAGTATTTCCACAGATATCAGTGGTGTAAAGTGAATCAGAACGTGGGGGCGTTATTGTCACAATTTCGCGGTAGCCACCATGTACCGAAGGGACAGAAAGATTAGCTACAGTGGTATCGACACCAACAATTTGTTTATCGTTTTGCCACTTGATTGAAATGACTGTCGCAAGTAGCGTAGCACAACTGGCGATCGCTGCTCGTCCCGGTTCAATAATTAACTTAATTTCGTGGGGGAGTGATTCTAATTTGGCAGTTAAAGCCGATCCAAAGGCTGTCCAGTCAAAACCGATTCCCCCCTTGTACGGATAGCCAAAGCCGCCACCAAAGTCCAAATAGTGCCAATCTGGTAACTGTTTGCCGATCGAACATAATCGATCGATTACCTGTGTAAATGCCCTAGTTGCATTCGTTCCCGTACCACGATAAAAATGTAAGCCTTCAATCTTTAAACCGCAAGATTTGGCGATTGAAATTGCCGGAGAAAATTCATCTGGCTGAACACCGATTCGACTTTCGCCAGTCAACTCCGCTAAATTGAGCCGTAACCCGATCTGGGGTGCGGGAATAGTCGCCGATAGCTCTTGATATACCTCACCGCACAATTGCACCTGCGCCACACTATCCAAATTCAGCGTGCGAACGCCCCATTGTAATACCTGAGTCATTTCTGCTCGATCGAGATTGCTGCCACTATAGACAATTCGCTCTGGCGCAAACCCCGCCTTCAGCCCCAAATAAATATCCCCTGGCGTATTTGCATGTAGCCCCCAACCAGCAGCCCGAAAGATCTGCAACAGCGCAACATTGCCGTTCGTCACACTCGCAAACCGAAATTGAGTGTCGGGATAGGGAATCGCTTGACTAATATGTTCGATTGTCCGCCTCAGTTTGTCGCCATCATACACATATAGCGGCGAACCATAAGTATTCAACAGTTCCCGCTCGATCGAGAAATCTAGCATTATCTCTACTTCCTGCTCTTTCACTGGTGATGATTTCGGCATCACTCAATCGATCGAATCTAATTATTATTGAATCCTTACTTTAAGCTCAATCCAGCTCATCGAGATGCTCGGCTACCGCTTGATAAAAGCTGAGGACATGGAGATCTTGTAAACGGTAAAATACGTGCCGTCCCTGTTTGCGGAAATTGACTAACCGAATTGCCCGTAATGTTCTCAACTGGTGGGATACGGCTGATTCATTCATCCCCAGCGCGATCGCTAGATCGCCAACACACATTTCTTGTGCTGCTAAAATTGAGAGGATTCGCAGCCGATTGGTATCGGCTAAAAACCCCAAAAATTCTGACATCCGCTGAGCCTTTTCCACCGTAATTAGTTCGGGTTGAGGCAAGTTGATATCATCAGATTTAGTGGAATGGGGATGCTCACAATAGAGATTTTCCCCATCCTCATCATGTTCGAGCGTGACTTTTTCAGTCAAGTTATCTGACATATTTTCAGGACATCGGACGCGAGTTATTTGTTACAGGTACAGCCTGTATGCCCGCAACCTTGTCCAGCCGGATGACCATTCGCGCAAGCTTCACTACAGTATGACTGATTATCTTTCTGGATGGCATCCGACAGCGACACCACGCACAAACATGATGTACAAGCACATTTCATTTGAGTAACGGTAGACATGGAT
>JANPJH010000229.1:0-6879 GCA_031425415.1 Chamaesiphon sp. VAR_61_metabat_425
GACACATGAAAACGGCTGTTAGGACATGATTTGTTTCCTAAAAGCCTTACCAGCAAACCGTTTACCAACCAATGGAGCTATGCGGGTTCGAACCGCAGACCCCTACAATGCCATTGTAGTGCTCTACCAACTGAGCTATAACCCCATATTACTTTTTAATTTACTAGATCGAGTTCCTGGTTGTCAATATTTCTAAGCAGATGCCTGATTACTTAAGCTCAAAGGTAGCATCACTGAGGAATCGCTCACCGACAAATGCTTGAACTTTCCAACTACCAATTGGGGCCACCGATCCGATCTTATGCCGGCACACAGTATTCCATACGGGTGAATTAATATCTTTGGTCTGAAAACGATTTTGATGGACAATTTGCCCACTCGGATCGCTCCAGTTACAAGAGAGCGTGAGTTTCTCACCTACAGGTGCATTGCTCAAGGTGATGCGATAAAATACTTCATTATTAGCTTGACGCGAAATAGTGCTGAGGTTGCCGCCATCATCTTGAGCTAGGGTAATTCGATCGCGCTGTGTTGTCACATTACTGAGCAATTTATGTTGCTGCTGAATCGAGACAGTCGTCCCTATCAAAATCAGTACAAGTGCTAATGCCGATCCTGCCCAAACCAAGTGATTCCGCCGTTGTTGCACTTTTAAAGCTTCCCTTCGGTGCAATTGAATCAGAGCATCTTCCAGAAATTCTGGTGGTAAATTCAATTCCTGCAAAATTTCTCGCACTTGCTTGGCACTGAGTTCTGACTCCTGACGGAGCGATAATTGCTGGACTTCTGCTACAACCTGCTGGAGTTGTATCTCAGTCAATCGCTGTTCCATATCCTCTTTCCTCAAACAGTTCGTTGATGCGCTTACACTAGAGGCTTCGCCACCTTGATCGCCGCAACTATCTGCATCATATCGCGATCGATGTATCATCTTTTGCCATTTCCGCTTGCCTCAATCTACAGGCTTCACCTAGTCCTACAGGGTATATCTCCAGAAGCGTTTACTATGCGAGATTGCGATCGAGACATAATTACCGCACACTGGAGATCGGCACTCACTCATTCGCTATGAATAATAATTATCTTGTCGCCGTACTAGCCGATCGAATCGAAGCCGAATCTGCTTACACTAAACTCGAAAAGCAGGGCTTGCCCCTAGCTAAAATTACCATCCTCGGTCGCGGTTACAAAACCGCCGATGAGTTTGGCTTGATCGATCCGAATGAAAAGGCTATCAAACAAGCTAAACTCATGGCAAGCTGGCTCATTCCCTTTGGTTTTATCAGTGGCGTTGGTTTTAGTATCGTCACTAATTTACAGACTTTTGCCTGGGCAGGGGAAATCGGCAATCATGTCATCGGTGGATTACTTGGCTGTATCGGTGGGGCGATGGGTAGTGTGTTCATTGGGGGTGGTGGCGGAATTGCCTTTGGCAGTGGCGATGCTCTCCCCTATCGCAACCGGATTAATGCCGGTAAATATTTGATTGTGGTTGAAGGCTCCCAATTATTACTCCAACAAGCAAATCTAATTCTCCGCAAATGCGATCCAGAAAATATCCAAACTTATATCGATATGTACGAGTGAATTATCATCCAAAATACACCCAATTTTAACTGAACATCATTCATAATTTAGAGATGCTCCCCAGAGAAGACCTGCTCAAACGTGTTGAAAATCGAGAAATTGTCGCTCGCGCGATCGATCTAGCCGAACAAGCAATTAAAACTTGGGAAATAGTCGAAACAGACTTTCTTTCTCCACCAGAAATCGCGGAAATTCAGGGCATATTTAATCGACTTACGGAAGTTGAATTAATCGCCACAGGTGGCTATCCTCAAGCCGAGAGACAGCGGCTGGGCATCTGTCGGAGTGAATTACCCTTTGAAGTCAGCCAAGTGCCGATCGCGGCTGTGCAGATTGCCGGGAATTTTCTGTTCGATCCGCCGACTCATCGGGATTTTTTAGGCTCGATGTTGGGTTGCGGCATCGTGCGGGATAAAACAGGTGATATTATTGTGTTAGGCGAACAAGGTGCCCAAGCAATTGTCGCACCGGAATTAGTTGAATATTTAGAAGTTCATCTGACTCAAGTTCGATCGGTACCTGTAAAAACTCGGCGGATTGAGTTAAGTGAATTAAAGATTCGAGAGCCAAAGAAAAAGGAAATGACGACTGTAGAAGCCTCGCTCAGATTGGATGCGATCGCGTCTGCTGGGTTTGGCATGTCTCGTAGTAAAATGGTCGATCTCATCTCTAGCGGCGATGTGCGAGTAAATTGGAAAGATATCTCTCAATCTTCACATGCCCTCAAGGCTGGAGATTTAGTTGCCATTCGTGGTAAAGGTAGACTAGAAATCGGTGAAGTGGCCATCACTAAAAAAGAACGCTACCGGATCAATCTAACTAGATATCTGTAGTATAAAGCCCAATCAAGATTTACAGGATGTAATAGGCTGTTTGAAAAGTTATTTTTGACACTCGTAGTTTGTATGAATCCCCCTAAATCCCCCTTAAAAAGGGGGACTAAGAATCCGGTTCCCCCTTTTTAAGGGGGCTAGGGGGATTTTCTACAGTTTAGGCGTAACAAATCTGACTTTTCAAACACCCTCTAAGGATGGACAGGATAAGATTATCGGTACAACCCCTTTCCCCTTTCCCCTTTCCCCTTTCCAACTCCCAACTCCCTAAAAACATGCACGTCCAATTCCGCGAGTTTAGTCAATTTGATGTTTGGTTTTGGTTAGAGTTTAGTAACGTACCATCAGAACAAGAAAAAAAATTAGTTGAAGAAGTATTTTCGTCCTGGTTTTTCTTGGGTAAATTAGGTGGATTTAATGCGGAAAATACCCAAGTTCAGGAAACAGGTTTAGATCTGAGTTATCTAGACTATGACAATGATGCTGCTGACAGTTCGATGATGTCGTTGATGCACAATATGGGAGACTTTGAGTATGAGGGAAATTGGGGACGCTGCTGGATGGATCTCGGGACTAGTGATGCGATCGCGATCGACATCTTAATTAACTCTCTCAATCAACTGAGTAAGGAGTATGTAGAAATTCTGCAATTACTTATTGGTGGTGAGAATGAAGAATGGGAAATAGATCCTAGTTATAAAGAGTCTCTATTCCAGGATATTAATTAATGACCTATCTGCCTAGAATATAGCCATATAGGTTGGATTGAGCCTCGAAACCCAACAATCCCAGTGTTCAATGAACGATCAATTCATATTTATCGGACATCTGTATCCATCACCCAAATCATCAATCTTTCAATTATCAATGATGTTGTTGGGTTTCGCTTCACTCTACCCAACATACACATCTGCCCACTATTGAGAGAATTAGTATTGGTGATTCGCAAAAGGAGTTTGCTAATATCTCCGATTGTTAACGATCGAGTGGATCGATCGGTTGACAAAATAGGTTAACCCCTTGCTCGTGAACGTATAATAATACCGGTAAAATCAACAACTTGGGGCACACCTTTGTTTCCATAAAGTGTTGAAATAAAGGTGCAAAATTACCATTCACCATATCATTACGAAACTCCGATCGGCAGATAGCCACGCGACATTTTTTTGCTAAACTCTTCAACCATTCGCTATTATTAATTTCTGGTTGTTGTCCGGCACGAATTGCCAACGTCATTGCTGCATCTTCGAGATCGCCTTCGCAGTCAGCAATAGTTTCAAGTGCCGCGATCGCCTCTGGAATATCGGCAAATTGAGCTTGCAGTTCGGTAATGATTTGGATGTCGATCATTGGAGTTTCTGTACCACCGTATGGGAGTTTAGTTAAATCAGCAATTACTCAATCTTGACTCCTTTCCAAAAAGCGACATGTCCGGCAATATTGTTTGCAGCTTGTTTTGGTTCGGGATAGTACCAAGCAGCATCACTATTGACCTTACCATCGACTTCAATACTGTAATAACTACATACTCCCTTCCACGGACAGTTAGTATGGGTGCTGCTATCGATGAAATACTCTCGATTGAGACTATCGGCTGGAAAATAGTGATTATTTTCAACGATGACAGTTCGATCGCTTTCAGCCAATGTAACGCCATTCCAAGTTGCTTTAGTCATGCTCTTTTTAGTTATTAGTTATCGGCTAGACTTAAGTTTAACTGATTCTCTAATCAGATCTGCTAACAAATCTGCACTATTAAGCACACCCAAGGCACTAGTATTAGATGCCATCGTCTTCAGTCGTTGGGGATTTTGGAGCAGATTTAGGACTTCTCCGGTGAGGAATTGCGCCGTTAGGGTGTCTTGGCGAAACAGCAAGGCACCATCAGCCGCAGCTAAGACATGAGCATTGTAGTATTGATGGTCTTCAGCCGCGAACGGATAGGGAATCAAGATTGAGGGTGTGCGGGTAATCATCAACTCATTCAGCGTCGCCGCACCAGCCCGACTAATCGCTAGATCGGCTCGTTGCAACAGTCCAGCCATATTTTCATAGAACGGCAGCACGATATACTGAGAATGCTCGATCTGTTCGCTTAGTGCGTCACTAGCCCCAGTGATATGGACGATCGTCGCTCCAGCCTTCAGCCAGCTTCCGACACATTCCCGAATCATCTGATTGACGGCTACAGCACCTTGAGAGCCACCAACAACGACGATTAGCGGTGAATCTTCAGGAATGGGTAAATCGAGGGGTTGAGGGGTCAGGAATTGCTGACGACAGGGGGTGCCCAGATAGATTGTTTGAGCGCGGTGGAGGTATTTACTCGCCACTGCGAAACCGACAGCCACCTTAGTACAAAAAGGACTGAGCCAACGGGTAACTTTACCCGGTAGGGCGTTAGACTCGTGGAGAAAGACGGGCAAACCGAGAGAATAACCAGCCAAAATTGAAGGTGCGGCAATGTAACCCCCAGTGCTAAAGACAGCGTCAAACCCACCTTGTTTGAGCAATTTTCGCACTTGGAAGATGCCTCGAACCAGTCCCGTCAAAGTTTTTAACGTACCTAAGCCCAATTTGCCCTGGAAGCCACCAACGCGAATGATATGTAGCGGATACTCCCCAGGAACTAGTTTGGACTCTAATCTGTCGGGGACACCCAACCATTCGATGTGATATTCTGGCAGCTTTTCGGCAACTGCGATCGCGGGGAACAAATGTCCCCCAGTTCCACTCGCCGCAATTAGTAGCTTAGTAGCTTCCTTAGACACTCGTTTTGATTCCGCTGGTGAGCAACACAGCTATTTTAGCCGATCGTTGCTCCGGAGGAGTTATCCTAAACATAATATTGTCATCTTACAGTAACTTTTATATGTCAATGCAATTCATCTACCGTCTTCTAGCTTCGACTGTGCCCGCTAGATGGTGTCACTACCTGACAATTCCCGTCCTCACGATCGCGGTTGTCTGCGGCTTGCCGTTTGGCGCACGGCAAATCCTGGCTCAGGGTAATAGTCCAGCAACTGCTCCCGCTCAGCTCAAAACAATTCTCACCCAAATCGATACCGCCGCCAATAGTCGGAAATTACCAGAACTGCTGCGTTATTACAGCCCCAATTTCAGTACCAGCGATGGTTTAAATAAGGCCATGTGGCAGCAGTCTTTGGGTCAATTTTGGCAATCTTACAGCAACCTCAAATACACTACCACTCTAGAGAACTGGCGATCGGAAGGGAATGGATATACCGCTGACACCTTGACGAAAATTACTGGGATGCAACAGACTAGCGGGAGAACATACAAGCTCCAATCTACCGTCCAATCTCGCCAAAAAATCGTCGGCGGACAAATCATTCAACAGCAAATTCTCCAAGAACGCAGCCAGATTACTAGCGGCACTCAACCCCCAACGATCGACCTCAATCTGCCAGAAAAACTCCAAACTAATGCGGAATATAACTTAGATGCGATCGTCAAAGAACCCCTCGGTGAGGATGTCTTGATGGGTGCCACTGTCGAACAACCAGTCTCTGCCCAAGCTTATACCCAATCGACTGACTACAAGCTCGAATTACTCACCGCTGGCGGCTTATTCAAAATTGCCCGCGCCCCTGGCAAATCAGGCGATTACTGGATTTCCACCATCTTTATCCGTCCTAGTGGGATGACAACGCTGACTCAGCGGGTGCATGTGGGGCGGAAGTAGGGGTTGGGAGTTGCTGTACCACCGTATGGGAGTTGGGAAGAGCAGCGTCGCTGATCCCATCTACCCATCTACCCTCTAAACTTTGCCAAACCGCCGATGGCGTTGTTGATAATTGAGCAGAGCCAGATGGAAGGCTTGGCGATCGAAATCGGGCCATAATATCTCGCTGATGTATAATTCAGCGTAGGCTAATTGCCACAACAGAAAATTGCTGATCCGCATCTCACCACTCGTGCGAATTAATAAGTCTGGATCGGGTAAATCGGCGGTATATAAGTGCTGAGCGATCGTATTTTCGTCAATTTCATTTGGTTGCAGTGTACCCCGTTGCACCTCTCCGGCGACAGCCTGACAAGCCCGGACAATTTCTTGTCTACCACCGTAATTAGTTGCGATCGTGAATCTTACACCCTGATTGGATTGAGTGGCAACTTTAGCTTTCTCAATCTCGCTGCGGAGTGAGGGAGCTAGAGCGAGTAAGTCACCGACAAACTCGATCCGCACTTTTTCGGCTACCATTTCATTGAGTTCCCGCTGCAAGACACTCTCAAATAATGTCATCAAGAAATCGACCTCTTCGATCGGTCTACCCCAATTTTCGGTCGAAAAGGCATAGACAGTTAAGGCGGGAATACCCCAATCTCGGCAGCATCTGAGCAGATCTTTGAGCGTATCAACTCCGCGTCGATGACCCATAATCCGGGGTAATCCGCGCTGTTTTGCCCATCTGCCATTACCATCCATGATCACGGC
>JANPJH010000230.1:0-15848 GCA_031425415.1 Chamaesiphon sp. VAR_61_metabat_425
CTAGAGGTCCCGAAAATGTCTGGGGTTCGGCTTTGATGGCGATGGTGTGCGCGTTGGGGGTAGCGGCGATTGAGGTCGGTTGGCTGGATGCTGGTTGGAAATCTTTACTACTTTTAGGCTATGTCGCCAGCTTTGCCACTAAGTTATCTGATACGACTGCAAGTGAGGTAGGAAAAGCTTATGGGAAAAGTACATTTTTGATTACCACGCTGCAACCTGTGGCTAGAGGTACAGAGGGTGCGATTAGTCTAGAAGGCACGATTGCTGGAATAATTGGTGGATTGGCGATCTCGTTGGTTGCTTATACTCTCCAGTTAATTACTTTATCAGGTGTAATGATTTGTGCGATCGCGGCGTTTGTGGCGACAAATCTAGAAAGTGTGATTGGAGCAACTTTGCAGGACAAGTTTGACTGGTTAACAAATGAATTGGTAAATGTGATTAATACAATTATTGGGGCAATAGTGGCAATCTTGATCGCCATCTGGTGGCGATAATTAGCTAAAATCTAGTATAATAATGTCAACTAATTTTAGTTTTTGCTTGGAATTGCTTTAATTGAGTCAAGACATCCTCGACATGGTTTTTGACCCGAACATTAGACCAAATTTGGGCGATGTTGCCAGTTGGGTCGGTTAGAAAAGTAGATCGAATAATTCCCATATACTCTTTACCCATAAACTTTTTTAATTGCCATACATCATACTGTTCGGCAATTTGATGTTCGGGGTCGCTGAGTAGGCTAATTGATAAATCATGTTTGGTGATAAATTTGGCATGAGAAGTAACTGAATCAGGACTAATGCCAATAACTTCGGCATTAAGTGACTGAAATTCAGCTAGTTTGGTGGTAAATTCGATCGCTTCGGTGGTGCAGCCAGGCGTATTATCTTTAGGATAAAAGTATAATATCAACCATCGATCGTGGAAATCTTCAAGCCGAACAGTTTCACCTAGTTGATTAGGGGCCGTAAATTGGGGTGCAGCTTGTCCAACTTTCATTAAGTCTTAATTTGGGATATTAGCGATAATCTAGTCAATTAATTATACGCTAAAATCCAGTATCATTACTGCTAGAAGTGGTCGATGCAGGTACTCGTCTTGAAAAAGCTTGCTGTTCCCAACGACCCAAATTCAGATCGACTCTCGATCTTTGACTGGCACTTTCATCGATCGAACTGCTACCATCTTGAGCAAAGGTAAACAGCTTTTGAATTACGGCTTCGGGGTTGCGGGCATTTTCTGGTTTGAGCGTAAATAATAGATTTCCCCGATCGCATTTATTGCTACCAGCTTGGAGGGCGCAGATGACCGCTTGGGAGTTAACCGTGCCACTAGCAAGTTGTAAATCTTTGAATGTACCACCATTATGATTTGCCGCTTGTTGGAGCCGTTCTGACACCATTTGACAGCGTTTTGCTGGGGTAAATTCCTTGCCGAAGTAACCACTGTTCCACGTCACCATAATTGCCTCTCGATCTCCTTTCTGGACGACGGTCTTTAAATTCTGACAACTAACTTTAAGTCCGGTTGCGGCGGCTGTTGTGACTGGAGTAAGGTTGGGTGATTCAGGGGCAACTGGTTGAACACCATCGACAATTGGGGGTAGTTGTGCTGTGGCTAGTTGAGAAATAATTAAAGTACTTGCTGTGGCAATGCAGGTCAGTATCAATCGATCGATCGTGATTAGTTTCATGTTAATTAGTAAATATTAAATAATTAAATAGCTTAAAATAGTAGGGATTTTAAATCGGTTAAAAGCCCTGTTTAAGATTGGTTCTAGAGAGGGAAGTAGCTGGAGCGGATTGGACGCTAGAACTCATCCGAATTAACTGCTGTTTCTCGCTGTTGTATGTGTAGTAACCAGGCGCAATGGCTGTAGTAGGTTGAACGCAGACAGTATCGGGCACAATTCCGTTGATAAATACTACGTCTGGGGCACAGTTAACTCGACTAACACCCCATTGGTTGAGGATGGGAGCCACTTTATCAACTGTCTTATTCGCTTCAATCCGCAATTTTTCCTTTTCGATTTCGGCATCAGCGGCAATCTTAGCTTTTCTAATTTCTACATCAGCATTAATTTCGGCTGTGCGATGGGGTGGATTGAGGAGACTATTAATGATGGTAGTACCAGCACCGAGCAAATCTACTGGCTGCTGCTGGGCATAAGTTGGTAAGCATGTTGCCAAAATTGTGGTGAATACTAGTAGGCTAAGTTTGGTTTGGTGCATTTTATCGATCCTTTCCAGTCGTCATCTCGATAAGTTTCTCTACACCAGGTCAATATTACTTTCCGCATGTCTGACAAATCAATTCGGTGAGAGGACGGTAGAATCGTCCCCACAGCATGTGCCACGAGTTGTTAATCCAAGCCCAGGTTAAATGGCAGCCGAGCATAGACACCACGGGGATCGTTAAAACTTTGAAGCACACTAAGTTCGGCTTTGATTTTGAGCAATTCGGTAGTCAACGCATCTTGACTCTGTGGTAGTTTGACTTCTTTGCCACCAACTATTTGCTTGAGTAGTTTCTCTTCCCAGCCTTCAACGACTGGATATTCTTCTAATTCCCAATCTTTACCCAACTTAGCCGCTTGAGCCGCATAAGAAATTGCATCATTGATTCCACCAATAGCATCGACCAATCCAATCTTTTGCGCATCTACTCCCGACCAGACTCGACCTTGAGCAATTTCAGCTACTTTCTGTTTCGGCAACTTACGTGATTCGGCGACTTTATTGAGGAAGTCATCATAGATATCATTGACCATTTGTTGGGAAATAGCTAACTCTTGTGGTGTGCGCGGACGGGCAATAGTAGTACTATCCGCTAACTTGGATGTTTTAATAACATCCCAAGTGATTCCATTATTATTTGCCAGTTTCTGATAATTAAAATTGATGCCAATTACACCGATCGATCCGGTGATGGTATTAGATTCTGCAAATATTTTGTTAGAATAAGTTGAGATCCAATATCCACCGGAAGCAGCAACATTGCCCATTGAAACTACTACGGGTTTTTCTTGCTGCAATAGTCGAACTTCTCGTTGGATAATATCAGAAGCTAGCGCACTACCACCGGGACTATTCACCCTTAATACGACAGCTTTGATGTCTTTATCCGATCGCAATTCTCGCAGTTCGCGAGCTAAACTATTACCACCAATTTGTCCGGGACTACCTTCTCCATTGACAATGTTACCCTGAGCATAAATTACGGCAATTTTTCGACTGGAAGTTTTTAGGGCTGTACTGGCAACATCAGCATAGTCACTAACAGTAACTTGCCGAAAAGAAGTAGCATCATCCTCATCTGCACCACTCATTTTTTGGAGTTCGGCGATTACTTCATCAGGATAGGCTGTCCGGTCTACTAACTTATTCTCGATCGCTTGGCGAGATGTCAGCATCCCGCGATCGTCAGCAACTTTTTGAATCAGACCTGGAGTTAATTTACGGTTGCTGCTAACGGCTGTTTTAAAGTCGCCCCAAAGATTATTTAACAGCTCCTGAGTTTCTTGGCGGGCGGCTGGGCTAAATTTATCTAAAGACCAAGTTTCACCAAATGATTTGTATTTACCAACTCGGACAACTTCAACACCAATGCCATATTTATCAAAAGCATTTTTAAAAAACATTGTTTCCGATCGAAAGCCATTAATATCAACCGAACCCATCGGATTAATCAGGATCTGATTCGCCACTGAGGCGAGGTAATAAGCTCGTTTATCCATATCAATATCATAGGCAATAATCTTTTTGCCAGTCGCTCGGAATCGCTCTAAGGCACTCCGGACTTCTTTGAGCGTGGCAAAGCCAGTCCCTCCTGGTTGTTTGCCACTACTACCATCTAGATAAATTGCCACAATCCGTTTATCTTTGGCTGCGGCATCGATCGCATCTAATACAGCTTTTAATTCAGTTGTATGGGTAGCTTCTCCAGCAATTGCTTGTTGAATTGTTTGACCCGGATCGAGATCGACAATCGATCGGGATAAATCGATCGTCAGAATCGATTTGTCAGCAACTGCAACTGTTGTATTTTTATTAGTAGCATGATCGATAACTGCACTAATAATAGCTGTAAATAAAGTTAAAGAAACTACCGAAAATACAGTCAAGCTGAACAGGCTGCCGACGGTACTTGCTAAAGCTTGTTTGATAAATTGACGCATCTGGCTTGATAGTGTGAGGTGTGAGGAACAGCAGCTTGTAATCGTAATTGCAGCAGTGAGATTGCATAGAATCGATTATGCCCAAATTAAATAGACATCTCTCTACTATAGATAAGAAATAAACAGGACTAAGGTATACTTTGTTACTTGATTTATCTAGATCGATGCAAGCAATTATTTTGTTGTAATGCAGTTAAATTAGCATTCCCCGTGCAAAATAGCACTGTCTGGATTTCCGCCATCAAGATTTGCACCAATTCGGCTACGGCTGCGGTGGAAGTGTCCGCAGCCCGAAGAAAGGGTAGAGCTAAACCACCGATATCTGCACCTAGAGCAATCGCTTTGGCAATATCTAGACCATTTTTTAATCCCCCAGAGGCAATCAACGGTAGCGTCGGAGAGATAGCACGAATCATCATGATACATTCAGTTGTCGGAATACCCCAATCTCCAAAAGTCTCACCCAATCTGCGTTGGAGGGCTGTTTTTGCTCGTTCGCTCTCGACTTTTGCCCAAGAAGTACCGCCAGCACCTGCGACATCAATGCCACTCACTCCCGCTGCGATTAATTGTTGAGCCATCTGGCTCGAAATCCCATTCCCCACTTCCTTAACAATAACAGGTACAGATAGCTGCTGACAGACGGTAGCAATTCGATCGAGTAATCCTCTGAAGTTAGTATTTCCCTGGGGTTGAATGCATTCCTGAAGGGGATTGAGATGTAAAATTAGGGCATCTGCCTCCAGTAATTCCACCGCGCGGATACACTCCTCAATTCCATAACGATAATTGAGTTGAACTGCTCCCAGATTGGCGAATAATAAAATATCTGGCGCAATTCGGCGCACTTGAAAAGTATCTATCAAATCGGGTTTTTCGATCGCGACACGCATAGATCCTACACCCATCGCCAACTTATACTCCTGTGCCACTGCGGCAAGGCGATGATTGATCTCTTTCGCCTGTTGGGTCCCACCGGTCATTGAGGACATCAAAATTGGTGCGCCAAGCTGCTTACCCAGAAAGTTGGTAGTGAGATCGATGGCTGAATAATCTAATTCTGGCAGACAACTGTGGGTAAACTGATACCGCTCGAATCCACTTCCCTGCGTTTGAAACTGGACATCTGACTCTAGACAAATCTGAATGTGCTCGGCTTTACGTTGAACGGTAGACATGGGAAAATTATCAACTAAGGCTAACCAACCGTAACAAATAACTATAGATGGAACCACCCATAAATAACATTAAACTGTCACAAACAGCCAAAGACCAACTGGTAAAACTCAAGCGGTTGACGAAAATCGAGCAGTGGAATATTTTATGTCGTTGGGCGTTTTGCCGCTCTCTGGCTGAAGCTACGCCACCTTCTTTGGTCCCAATTCCGGCTGATAGTAATCTCGAAATGTCCTGGCGGGTATTTGGTGGCAACATTGCTGATATTCTAATTCTCGCGCTCAAACAACGTTGCTATCAGGATGGCTTGGGAATTGAGCCAGAAACCCTCAGTCAACAATTTAGACTGCATTTACATCGCGGGATTGGCTATCTAGCTGGCGATCCTAGCCTGCGAAAAATCGAAGATTTGGTCGGTTTGACGTTACTGAATAGGCTGGCTGACTGACACTTAACAATTTGTGAACTTGAGAAGCCCCGTCAGACCGCTTTTAGCGGTTGACAGTCGGAGTAGTCACCTCAGCCAGATGGGAACCACCTAGATTGAGACTCTCAACTACCGAAAATCTAGCCAAGAAAGATGCCACAATTAAGAGATATATCGACACAGCTATGAGCGAATAATGAAATCTCTTACCAACTTACTGATGTCCGATCTATTCATTCCCCACGGGCATTGTTATCTCTGGAACACTGAGTTGGTGGGGTTACATCTTGTCTCAGATCTGACGATCGCGATCGCCTATTTCTCGATTCCGCTGACATTGTTTTATTTCGTCCAGAAACGGGAAGACTTACCGTTTAACTGGATTTTTTCGCTATTTGGGGCATTTATTATCTTGTGTGGGACTACCCACTTGTTTGAGGTCTGGACGCTGTGGCATCCAGTTTACTGGCTATCTGGCATAGTTAAAGCGATAACTGCGGCAGTTTCAGCTTATACCGCCGTGATGTTGGTGAAATTAATTCCCCAAGCGTTGAGTCTACCGAGTCCAGCCCAGCTAGCCGCTGCTAATCAAGCACTTCACCAGCAAATTCGCGATCGCGAGTTAGCCGAAGCCCAAATCCAGCAACTTAATGAGGAATTAGAAGCACGGGTCGCACTGCGGACAGCCGAACTAGAAGCATCGATGCTTCAGGTGCAAAATCTGGCGGAACGGATGACACTCGCCACTGATGCCGCTCAAATGGGTGTTTATGACTGGAATTTAGTCACTAACAACATCGCCTGGAACGACTATCATGCGACCTTAATGGGCTATGTACCTGGAGCAAACGAGTACACTTACACAGATTGGGAACGACGAGTTCATCCAGAAGATTTGCCCAGAGTTAAAGCCGAAATCGATCGAGCAATGACCACTCACACTGACTACTCTTCCGAGTATCGAGTGGTGTGGCCAGATCGCAGTATCCATTGGGTCGATGGATTTGGCAGATTTTACTACAATAGTGATAATCAGCCAGTTCGGATGACTGGCGTAATCGACGATGTTACCGAACGCAAGCATGCGGAACAAGCCTTACAGGACAGCGAACAGCGGTATCGATCGCTAATTGAAGTCACTACCCAAATTACCTGGAGAACTAATGCTGAGGGCATGTGCGACACAGAGCAACTCAGTTGGGGGGCTTTTACCGGACAAAGTTATGATGAGTATCTTGGCTGGGGCTGGTTAGCCGCAATTCATCCCCAAGATCGACCCAGCACCGAGCAATTATGGGCTACAGCACTGACCAACTTGAGTCTATTTGAAGTAGAGTATCGGTTGCGACGGCATGATGGTGAATATCGCGACATGAGTGTCCGAGGCATCCCGTTGTTAGATGCTGATGGGTACGTGCGCGAATGGATTGGCGTAAATGCTGATATTACCGAGCGCAAGCAAGATGAAGCCGCTCTCCGCCGGAGTGAGGAATTTAATCGGCGGATTTTAGAGAACAATAAAGACTGCATCAAGGTTTTAGACTTGGAAGGTCGGCTCCTATATATAAATGATGGGGGCAAAAGGTTGCTAGAGATTGAAAATTTTTCGGAGTATGCAGGATCTCTTTGGCTAAATTTTTGGAGCCAGAGCGCGTGGGAGAGTGCCAGAGCAGCACTAGAAATTGCCAAAACAGGTGAGATCGCTAAGTTTGAAGGGCAATGTCCGACCGTGAAAGGGGCACTCAAATGGTGGGATGTAGTGATTTCTCCGATGGTCGATGTCGAGGGTAATGTCGAGCAATTGCTGTGTATTTCCCATGATGTTACCGATCGAATTCAGGCAGAATTGGCAATTAGGGAGAGTGAAGATAGATTTCGCGCCACTTTCGAGCAAGCCGCCATCGGGTTTGCCCATGTCAGTTTAGCGGGGCAATGGCTGCGGGTCAACCAAAAACTCTGCGATATTGTCGGGTATAGTGAGGCAGAACTACTAGAGAGCACATTTCAAAACATTACCTATCCCGAAGATTTAGCCGCCGATCTGAATTATATGCGCCAGCTTTTAGCCGGGGAAATCGATACCTATGCGATGGAAAAACGCTACATTCATCAGCAGGGTCAGATTGTCTGGGTAAACCTGACCGTTTCGCTGCGACGAGACGATACGGGTGCCGCGATCCATTTTATTGTTGCAGTTGAAGAAATTGGCGATCGCAAACAGGCTCAATTTGCCCTCCAAGCCCAGACGATCAAACTTGCCAAAACCACATCCCTCGCCGAACGCCGGAATCAAGAGCTAGATCAGTTTGCGCATATTGTTTCCCACGACCTTAAAGCACCCCTTCGGGCGATTGCCAATCTCTCGGAATGGATTGAAGAGGATCTATCGGGAAAAATTACCCCGGAGACTCAGGCAAATCTGAACTTGATGCGATCGCGGATACATCGGATGGAAGCATTGATTAATGGTCTCCTAGTTTATGCTCGTGTCGGTCATACTGCGGCAAGTTTGACCACCTTTGCGATCGAAGATTTGCTAGCAGAGACAATCGATTCCCTCAGCATTCCGCCGAGTTTTACAATCGATCTACCCACACATCTACCAACCATCAACACCAATCGTTTACTATTGAGTCAAGTTTTCGCTAATTTGCTCAGTAACGCTTATAAACACCACAATCGTCCTGATGGACGGATTCAGGTTACTGCCCAGCTCCACGGCGATTTATGGGAGTTTACAGTGGCAGATGATGGCCCAGGGATTGCTGCCGAAAACCAAGAGCGGGCATTTGGCATTTTTCAAACTTTAGCAGCCCGTGATAAACAGGAAAATACCGGAATCGGTTTGTCAATTGTCAAGAAAATTATCAATACTTACGGCGGCGATATTACACTCGAATCCGAACTCGGTCGCGGGACGACGTTCCGATTTACCTGGCATCAGGCAAGTAATGAGTAGTAGGTAGATGTAGCTCTCCAGGTATTTTGGGGTAAATACTATCAACAAATACCCAAACCCAATGCCCATTTCCCCTTTCTAATCGATCGCGGCAATGCCAAAATCTTACTTTCCCTTCCTCTTATCACAAGTGCAGTGGCGCAAGCTGTCGATCGCCGAGCGAGGCGCAATTGCAATTAATATTCCAATGTTGTGTCTAGTCCTCGCCCTCGGCAGTCATATTTTTGTGCGCCAAGTCACACTGCGATCGGAGCAGCAAGTGGAACACCATCAAGAAGTAATGAGTGAAAGTCGTAGTCTCCTAATTGAAATGCTCAATGCGGAAACGGCGGTGCGCGGATACTACAACAGTCGGCAGCCAGCATTTTTAACACCTTACGATCGAGGTATTATTAAGCTGCCAAAAATACTCGATCGACTCAAATTATTAGTGCAGGATAATCTCAATCAATCTCAGCGGACTGCCACCCTCAAACAATTAGCCAGTCAAAAATTAGCGATTCTCCAAGATGGGATCAACAAAGTTAAGAATGGAACAGTAACTACTACTGCCAGCGGTCTGCCCATTTTACGAACCAATGAAGGCAAATTGGTGATGGATCGATTTCGGAGCGTTTTGGCAGAACTTGAAGCTGAAGAAGAAATATCGCTGAGATCGAGCTATCAGGAGCTTCAACAGTTCCGCGATCTAAATATTCTGGTCATTGTCTTAAGTGTAGGGATCGGCGCAATCGGTGCCGCTATTGCCACCAAATTGTTGAAAGATCTAGCTCAAGAACTGCGCGAACGTGAATTTATGCTCCAAGAGAGCAATAACTTGATTAAGGCGATCTTTGGGAATGTCGTCGATGGGGTAGTGACCCTCGACGTTAGTGGTCAGATTGAAAGCTGCAATCAAGCAGCGATCGTTATGTTTGGCTACGATCGATCGGCACTGATCGGTCAAAATTGGACCATGTTACTCGGTGCAGAAAGTCAAACTGTAGTCCCACTACCGATGCCGGGGCAAGTGGAAGAAAGCGAAGTCGGGCATCTCTGGCAAACGATGGGACAAAGGCAAAACGGCGACTACTTCCCGATCGAAATCTCGATTAGTCGAATTGAACTCGACGATCGCCAAATTGTGATTATCCGAGATATTACCCTCCGCCAACAGACTGAGGCCAAACTGCAAGCACGGGCGGAAGAACTCGCCCAGCTTAACCTCACTCTCCGCCGCACCAACGCGACCCTCGAAGACCGCAACCAGGAACTCGATCGCTTTGCCTACGTTACATCTCACGATCTCAAAGCACCCCTCCGGGCGATCGCTAATCTCTCTAGCTGGATTGCTGAAGATCTAGCGGGAGACTTGCCCCCAGAAAATCAAAACCAACTCAGACTCCTACGCGGACGAGTCGATCGAATGGAAGCACTCCTCGATGGCTTGCTAGAATACTCGCGGATTGGCCGACGCTCGACCCCAATCGAACTCACTGATGTCAATGACTTAGTTGCAGATGTGATTCAGTTAATCGACCCGCCCAGAACTTTTCATGTCGAGATTGCGCCAAATTTACCCCTATTAAAAACCCGCCGCTTGTTATTAAGACAAGTATTCCTCAGTCTGATTGATAATGCTATTCAGCATCATCCCAGTCATTACGGCACAGTTAAAGTCACCGCCGCAGATCGCGGCGATATATATGAATTCGCTGTTGCTGATGATGGACAGGGGATCGAAGCCCAATATCACGAACGGATTTATACGATCTTTCAAACCCTCCAAGCTCGTGATACCCATGAAAGCACTGGCATTGGTCTGGCGATTGTCAAAAAAATTGTGGAAACAGAAGGTGGCACAATTCAGTTAGAATCATCTTTGGGTCATGGCTCGACATTTCGTTTTACTTGGCTGAAATACCCAATTAAATAAAGTTAGTCGGTCTAACGATCGCATTCTACCTCTGTCTATCTATTGATAGATGTACATCGATGCGATTGATAGTTAGGATAGTTTTGTAAACCAAGTGTCCCTCCAAGTTTGATGCTCACTCCCTTGGCGATATAGACCCCCGACAGTTTTGTGCTTGAACCCCTAATGATTAATATCCTGCTAGTAGAAGATGATGAAGTTGATGTGATGAATGTGCGCCGAGCATTCAAAAAAGGCCACATTACCAATCCTCTGTACGTTGCAGGCAATGGGATCGAAGCCCTCGATATGCTGCGCGGCAATGGACATCTCCCGCCCATGCCCACAGAACGCCGATTGATCCTGCTCGATCTAAACATGCCAAAAATGAATGGGATTGAGTTCCTCACAGAATTACGCAACGACCCCAATCTGAAACAAACACCTGTTGTCGTGCTCACTACCTCCAGTGAAGACCGCGATCGAGTCCACGCCTACGATCTCAATGTCGCGGGCTATCTACTCAAGCCAGTGACCTTTGGTACATTTGTAGAAATCATGGTCGCCTTGAACCAGTATTGGGCATTGTGCGAAATGCCTTAAATTTCAGTTAACAGTTGAGATCGGTTCGCCAACTGGAGCGGTACCTCCACAACTTTGAGCTGTAAGACTAGACAGCGAGGTTGCCAAATTAGGCAGCGAACAGAAAGATATTTATTGGATTAGTTTTTCGATTTTTTGGATGGTGAAATGGCGATCGAAGATGATTTAAGAGTGCTAATTGTTGATGACGATCTGGTCGATCGAATGCTAGTCCAACGTTCCTTGAAAAAGGCGGGGATGAACATAGCTTTGGTTGAAGCCGAGGATTGTGCCGAAGCACTGGAAATCTTAGAACGCGAATCTTTTGACTGTATTTTTGTAGACTATCAACTACCCGATCGAGATGGGTTATCTTTGGTGCAATGTATTCGAGAACTAAATATAAAAGTGCCGATTGTCGCCCTCACGGGACAGGGGGACGAGCAAATTGCCGTAGATCTGATGAAAGCTGGTGCCAGTGACTATCTCACCAAATCGCGAATTTCACCAGAGTCCCTCTCTCAAAGCCTTCGCAATGCTGTGCGAGTTTACCGCGCCGAAGCGGAGACAGCGATGCAACGGGCAGATTTCATCGCTCACCTCACCCACGATCTTCGCACACCCCTAGTCGCTGGCGATATGATGCTCAAACTCCTTCAAAAAGGTGCATTTGGCGAGTTACCTCCAGAATTAGATCCCCCGCTCACGGCGATGATTCGCAGCAATCAAAATCTGCTGGATATGGTCAACACCCTACTGGAAGTCCACTGTTATGAAACCGGGGAAAAACAACTCACCCTGATGGTTTGCAACGTCTGGGCAATCTGCCAAGAAGTTGTTCAAGAACTAGAACCATTAGCTCGGAATAAGGGCTTGGAACTTCGCCTGACAACGGTCGATGAGGTTCTCGATCCCAACGATCGATTATTGGTAATGGGCGACTGTCAAGAACTGCGCCGGATGATTACCAATCTAGTCGGTAACTCCCTGAAATTCACCGAAGAGGGGCGGGTAGAACTCCGCATCCAAGTCGCACCCCCGAGAGCAGAAGATCCCCCCACCGTTACGGGCTGGGTAACACTCGATGTCCAAGATACCGGACTGGGTATGTCTCCCGACCAGCAAGCCAGCATCTTCCAACGTTACCGCAAAGGCACCCACAAGCAAGCTGGTAGCGGCTTAGGGCTGCATCTGGTTCACCGGATCGTTACAGTCCATCAAGGCACCATTCAGGTCAGTTCAACGGTCGGGCAAGGTAGTTTATTCACGATCCATCTACCGCTACATACCGACACCCTGCCTAGTTGCTCCGACAATAACTAATCTTTTTCAGACTCGATCGGCCAATAGCCCCAACTTCATCTAGAAATTGGGGCTATTTTCTAACGCTGTAGCAACACCGCAGATCTGTCGATCGATAATATTTTTCCATCAAAAGTATCCCATCTGGTAGAGCGAGAAGATTGGATCTGACTGATAGATTGGAGGTATCCAAAACACAGACTTAACTGCGTTTATTAACCAATCTTAAGCTAGAAAAAATCATGGACATAATTGCTTGGACTATTCTTGGTTTGATTGCTGGCGCGATCGCCAAAGCTATTTATCCTGGCCATCAAGGTGGCGGGATTCTGACCACAATTTGCTTGGGAATTGTCGGTGCCTTCGTCGGCGGCACCCTGTTCACCCTCTTGAGTACGGGCACATTATCTCTCACTGCTGCTGGGGCCGGGCTGAGTATTCCTGGCTTATTTGTGGCAGTTTTAGGTGCGATCGTTGCCATCTACCTCTGGGATTTATTAGCTCGCACCCGTGCTTAACTGTTCGTTTAGTTCTCCCCACAACTAGACATTAATCTTCGATCGATCGACTGAACCTAACCAGAAGTTTCTGACTGGATTAGATTGCGATCGCGTCAAATTTGTCATGCTCATCTTTTCATCAATTTAGATTGCCCTCTACACTCGATCGAGCGATTAACTCATGAACGATTTCTACCGCCTTACAATTATCAAACAACTTATGACTGGTGCCAGCAGTATCTTAATACTTGGCTCATTAATGGGTGCTATCGGCCTGTTTCCCGACACTGCGGCTGCTAACTCCACTAGATCTACATCCACACCACCAGTCAATTCCGTCCCCGCCAATTTACTCGCGCAAGTCAGTCTCAGCGATATTTCCGGTAGTTGGGCAGAGCCATTTATTCAAGTCTTAGCCCAAAAAGGGATTATTTATGGCTACCCTGACGGTACCTACCAACCAGACAGACTAGTAACTAGGGCAGAATTTGCGGCACTCTTAAATAGAGCATTCGATCTCCCGCCGATTAAAAATAGCAAAAGTTTTAGAGACGTTCCGGCTAATTACTGGGGGGCACAAGCGATCGATAAAGCCTATCGGGCAGGATTCTTAGCTGGTTATCCTGGCGATAATTTTGGCCCCAACCAAAATATCCTCCGGATTGATTCCCTTGTTTCCCTCATCAATAGCAACAAATTGCAACCAGAAGGCACTGCCTTAAACATCGATGAGCTATTCACCGATGCGGCACAAGTCCCCGCTTACGGTCGTAATGCCCTCATCGCTGGTACTCAAAAATGTGTAGCTGTCAGTCTTTCCTACCCGACTGGGAAAACCTTTAATCCCACTGGCACAGCTACCCGCGCCGACGTAGCTGCTTTCCTCCACCAAATCCTCGTCGCCACTGGAAGATTAGAGAAATTAGCCACTAATAGCCCTGCCCAACAATATATCGTTAACTGTGCCGCACCTGCGCCAGTTGCCAATATCACTCAACAAGATCTCAACACCCGCATCGGTTTACCAACTCCACCACCGATCGCTACGGCAACTACAACAGTTCCAGCACCTATTAATGCACCTGTCAGCAGCGTCACCACGCCCACTGGGTTTGGAGCCAACTGGGGTGATGTATTTGTGACGGCTGGATACCAAGATCGTGTACCAGGCACAGGTCTAGGTGCGGGTTTCGGAATTGGCGATGCCAAGAATTTTGTCGGGTTAGAGGCATCCTATTCGACTAGTAGTGGTAATGGCAGCGATTTATTCAACCAAGGTGCTGGTAATTTTAAACTTCACAAACTAATTGGCGATAATGTGGCGATCGCGGCTGGTTGGGAAAATGCCATCCGCCAAAATTTACCCGCTGGTACCAGAGATACATATTATGGGGTTTTAAGTGGTGTATTACCCGTCGGCTCATCCAGCAATTTCACCGCTTCTGTCGGTGCTGGTAATGGTCGTTTCCGCAATATTAATGACGTAAATACCAATGTCGATAGTACCAATCTCTTTGGTAGTCTAGGTTTTCGGGCAACTGAGAACATTGGGGTCGTTGCAGACTGGGATGGTAATGCGGTCAATATTGGTTTACCCCTAACCTTTAAATTAGGCGACAGCGTAGGTTTCCAAGTTACGCCCTCTATTTTGAATGTATCTAACTCCAATGGCGGTCAGAGCCAATTTGGACTAGGTGGTGGACTAGGTTTACGCTTCTAGCAGCATATCTGAAAATTGCCTCAATATTTCGACCTCGTAGGATGCGATACCGCTCTCGTCTAACGCATCCAAATCGAGGCAATGTTATCTAATTCTCGCGCCTAACTGTAAATTATCTATCCAATTATCTTCGCAAACGTAGGCTCTCCATCATGAAAATCAAACTTATTACCGCTATCTTTACAGGGGTATTGGTGTCACCAACTTTACTCCTCTCTGCACCTCCAGTTACGGCTCAAGTCACCTATGGAAATGTTGGCAGCGAACCAGTTAGTGGTGTCGTCGGTAGTGGCGCAAATCGTCCGACCGCAACGAAAACGATGGCTGCTTTTGACAATGGCGTTCAAGCTAAAGTCAATGCGGCTAGTTCTGGACTCACTGTAGCTGGGGTCAGCGGTACCCAGACAGTCTTGGGTCAAACAGTGACAGTCGATGCCGCCGTCATGCAAACAGCCTTCGATTTAATTAATACGCCGATTGGTACTAATACCCCTGCTGCTGCCGCTTTCAGCCAAAGTTTAGGTAATAGTAGTAGTGCCCAAAATCTCGCGATGGCGATGCAAGGTCTGCGACAAGGAGATGGATCGATCGATCCGACTGTGATGACTAATGCTGTTAGTGCTTACAATAGTTATCTGCAAATGCTAACCACTGATGCGATGGCAACGAGCAAACCCGCTAGCGAACTAGATGCCTATATTCAAAGTTTGCCCCCAGGTCAAAAGGCGGCACAAGTGCTGCTAGGTAAGCTGTTAGAAGCAGCTCAATAAGCTAACCCAAGTTGCTACCCATAACCCCAGCGTTTAGAAACCACCGCTCATAGTGCAAAGTCCGCCTGCGCGGACTAATAAACTAGTCCGCGCAGGCGGACTTTGCAACATCAGCCTCGACTTCAGTCGCAGGCAAGAAATAGGTAGCAACTTGGGTTAGATACCAAATCGTCAGCGGATCGAATCCGGCGGTGTCGATGTGGGCGAGTTTGCGGAAGCGATAGTTTGCCACGGCTTTACGAGCTTCGGTAAAAGCCTCCTCTGGGCGGACTTCCTCACCGCTACTATTGAGGATCGGGTAATGGCGCGAGAAGACATTCAACGCGGGGCCAAATGCC